>JANYLD010000156.1 GCA_025363835.1 Armatimonadota bacterium | reverse complement strand
GCCGACCTCGGCCAACCTGGTCGACCGGTCTTCGACTCATTGATGGAGCGAGGTGTCATTGTGCGGCCTGGCGACGTGCTCGGCAATCCGAACGCTTTGCGCGTCAGCGTCGGTACTGAAGAAGACATGGATTTCTTCGAGGAAGCTTTCCTTAGCGTTATGAAGGGGGCCGTTCTCCATTGATCGTCGTTTTCAAACAGACAGCAAGCGATACTGATGTTGACCAAGTTTGCGAGAAGATCCGGTCCCTTGGCTGCAACCCACTCGTGATGCGAACTGCCGAGCAGATCACCATCCATGTCGAGGAGATCCCTGGTCCCGAAGCAGGCGAATCCTTGAAGCGGCTGCGCTCAATGGGATCGATCGACCAATTGATCATGCTCGCCAAGCCTTATGAGCGGATCGCGGCTAAGCACTCTTCAAGGACGGTTGATGTTGACGGAGTCGTGTTCGGTGGAAACGCAGTGGTGTTGGTTGCAGGACCCTGCACCGTTGAGTCTGAAGAACAACTTTTCGCCGCAGCCGAATGCGTCGCAGCCTCGGGCGCCTCTGTCTTGCGCGGCGGCGCTTACAAGCCTTCGACCTCGCCGTACTCGTTCCACGGCCTCGGAGTCGCTGCCCTGGAGATGCTGCAGGAAGCTGGCAAGCGCTTCGGGCTAAAGGTCGTCACCGAGGTCATGGACCCGCGCAAAGTGGAGCTTGTCGCCCAGCATGCCCATATCCTCCAAGTCGGCGCTCGCAACATGCAGAACTACGATTTACTTAGAGAAATGGGCCGCTCGGGCATGCCCGTTCTCCTGAAGCGAGGCATGAACGCGCGTATTGAAGAATGGCTGTTAGCCGCAGAGTACGTCGCGACCTCGGGAAGCGAGCGCATCATCCTCTGCGAGCGAGGAATTAGAACCTTCGAGACTGCCACACGGAATACCTTGGACTTATCTTCCGTGCCCGTCGTCAAAGGCCTCTGCTCCCTCCCGGTGATCGTCGATCCTTCTCATGCAACGGGTCGGCGAGACTTGGTCTCGGCAATGTGCAAGGCGGCCTTGGCCGCAGGAGCCGATGGACTGATGATCGAAGTGCATCCGAATCCGGAAGACGCGCTTAAGGATGGCGCTCAAAGCCTTCCGACGGAGGAGTTCGAATCGCTTGTACCCGAGCTTAAAAAAGTCGCCGAAGCCGTGGGCCGCAGAATAGTGGCCCCCGTTACGGCCGCTTAAGTTAAACCGCCACAAGTTCTCGCCCGACAGTAAGCGGCTCAGGCTGTACCGCGGGCCATTCTTCCTCCCCGCTCAGGCTCAGCAAGTAAAATTCCTTCGCTTCCTTCATGATCGCGCCCTGGGCGCTGAATACCGCAAGGACCAGAAATTCCTGGCGATCAACGGAGAGCTTGGTCACCCGGACTTGCCACCCAAGACTCTCAAGATAGTAGGCGACTTGGCGATCAGACTCCGATCGCAAGATGTCTACTGTGTAAAAGAGGCCGAGTTGCGTGAATCCTAAAACCTCAATATCTAGAACTCGGGGCAAGTATCTATCCAAGAGCCAGACGAGGATGTAGCCCGGCCGCTCAACCTTAAAAGCGTAGTCAATGGCGGGCTTGGCCGTGCTAAAAAGCTGCATGTACCGCTCCCCGGACAAGGAGTCGCACGGCAAAAAGCCATCAAAAAGAAGTCGCCGACCCTCTACATACAGATGCATTGTGGAAATGCGGCAACGGATGTGTGCCTACCGTATTCATTGTAACAAGATTCTTGAATTTGGCCAAGTGGAAAAGCCGAGCCCCCGCAGCCTTCGCGCGTTCCACACTCTGATCCCGCAAGTAAGCCCGCACCACTCATCCAAATTCCCATACCCCTCATCTCACATCTCACATCTCAAATCTCACTTCATCACTCCATCACCTCATCACATCATCATCAAGCGCCCAGGGCCACAGCCCACAGCACACAGCCCACGAGCGTATAAACTGCAGCCCAGTGGAAGCGGCTAAAGAAATAGAAGTGCTCATTCGGGCCAAGTATCCGATCCTGTACGTTGTTTCGTGGGAAGAGCGACGGGTGGAGTTGGCCATCTCAAACGTCTGCAAACAGCTCAACCGGACGCTCTACACTTGGTCGGTAACCCAAGGAATGCGGCCAAGCGTGCCCCGCACCTCCGGCCCAGCAAAGCCCGTGGTCCTCCCCGGAGAACTGGAAGCCCTAGCCCAAATTCACGAGGCCCCCGAATATACGGTATTCCTCCTAAAAGATTTCCATCCCTACATGCGTGACAACCGAGTGATCCGCCTGCTGCGAGACCTCTCCGTAAGGCTCCGCGGTAAGGCCCAGACCATCATCCTCCTCGGCCCCACCCTCAGCCTTCCAACCGATCTGGAAAAGGACGTTACGGTCCTAGACTTTCCTCTACCCGATGTCCCTGAAATTGAAGCCACCTTGGACAAGGTCATTGCCGCTGTCAAGAGCAACGCCAACGTGGATTCCACCCTAGAACCGGTCAAGCGTGAGGCCCTAGTCAAGTCTGCTCAGGGACTCACCCTCGACGAAATCGAATCAGTGTTTGCCCGCTCGCTCGTGGAAAAAAAGAAATTCGACCTCGACATCGTGCTCGAAGAAAAAAAGCAAATCATCAGGAAATCCGGGCTCCTCGAGTATTACCAAGCGGATCAGTCGCTAAAGGACGTGGGCGGTATGGGCCTACTTAAAGAGTGGCTGGACAAGCGCACTTCGAGCTTCACCGACAAAGCCCGCGACTTCGGCCTCCCTGCCCCCAAAGGAATCCTCCTCATCGGTGTCCAAGGCTGCGGAAAGTCTTTGATCGCCAAGTCAGTTTCGGCCCACTGGAATCTGCCGCTCTTAAAGCTAGACGTTGGCCGCATCTTCGGCTCGCTGGTAGGCCAGTCAGAGGAAAACATCCGCCGTGCCATTTCCGTAGCGGAGTCCGTTGCGCCGTGCATTCTCTGGGCAGACGAGTTGGAGAAGGGCTTTGCCGGGGTGGGGGGAAGCGGCGTCAGCGATGGCGGCACCACCGCCCGCGTCTTCTCCACATTTTTAACCTGGATGCAAGAAAAGACCTCGCCCGTCTTCCTCATCGCAACCGCCAACCAGGTGAACGCCCTGCCTCCCGAAATGTTACGCAAGGGCCGTTTCGACGAAATCTTCTTCGTCGACCTTCCAGGCGATAAGGAGCGCGAGCAAATCTTCGAAATCCATCTCACTAAGCGAAAGCGTCCGCTCGGGAAGTTCAACACGAAAGCATTATCCAAAGCGACAGACGGCTTTAGCGGGGCTGAAATAGAGCAGATAGTGGTCGGCGCATTGTTTGTCGCCTTTGACGCTGGCCGCGAACTGGCTCAAAAGGACCTGGTCGCCGAAGCCAAAGCAGTCGTGCCCCTCAGCGTGATGATGAGCGAGGAGATCGACGAGCTGAGAACCTGGGCACAACTGAGAACGAGACCAGCGTCTGAGGAAGCGGAGCAACTTGTGACGAGAGGGTGACGAAAACAAAACAAATCCCTGAACCCAAATGGCTTTGCTGCCGATCTTAATTTATGGACCGGCAGGAAGCCGGCCATTTGGGAGAACGCATTGTATAAGTGGGTGGCAACCTTCGTCGCGATTACGATCGTCTTTGGATACCTTTCGATCAGTTTTGCCTCACCGGCCGCTCAAACGATCGCCGTAGTCAGCTTCTTCCTCGGACTTCTCCTCTTCGTGAGCACCCTCTTCGAAAAGACCGCTTCAGCCTAGGTTCAGGGTCCTGGGTCCTGGTCCTGGGTCTTGGGAAGAAGTGGGTTACCATTCAGCTAGCCCATGCTCCAGCCCGAAACCATCAAAGCTATTGCCGTCTGCGCCGTCTTTCTTTTCGCAGTGATGGGATGCATCATCATGGCCCTGCTCGATCACCAGCGCAAAATGGCTGAGCTCTTGCGGGCCGACAGGCAACAGGGCAATGGCCTCGACGAACGTGTCGACGCTCTCCAAAACGAAATCCGAGACCTCAAGAGTTTGGTCGCCTCGCAAGTGCTTGATAGACCGGGGACAGATGAGCTGAAACAGCGAATCGGCTGACGTACTAGACTTTCACCCTGCTTTCCAAGGTCTCGAATCGTCCGGCATCATCCTGGGTTACGATGCGGTAGCTGCCCGTCGGCAACATCAAGATGGCCGCCCGTCTTCCCGGATACGCCACCACCTGATCCATCGGGATCTCATCGCGCGGCTCAGACGCAACAAACGCTTGCACAAGCAGACGCCTTGTGTTGTGCGCCGGAAGAGGTACGCGCAATCTCTTTCGATAGCCAGCCATAGCCAGCCATGCCGGACGCCCATCGACGTCACGATCACGCGGGTGAAAGATTTGCATGTCTACATTGCCTTTCCAATCCGGCCCGAAAACGCCCCATGCCCCGGATCGGAGCCGGAAGACCAAGGGGTTCCGGAACCATTTATCGGTGGCCATCCGAAACTCGGCGCTTTCCGGGTCCCTTAACGGGTGCGAGAACTGCTGGCTTTGATCAATTGTCAGAGGGTCGATTCCCGTCGATCTCTTAAGGCGCGCCGCCATATAGGCAACTTCGCGTCCATCGTCTGATTTCTGCCACTCTTTTGTTGCATGAGCGTAGCCGCAGTAAATAAAGATTCGAGCGGAGGAGTGAGGCTTTAAGATTCGGTTTATCAGATTTTGCGCCTGCTCAATTTCTCGGTGTTCCTGAGAACCCGTCGCATCACCTGGTTGCCGAGGCGTTTCAGACTCATAATTCATCGGCTTGAATCCCAACTTAATGGCCTGCCGCACCAGATCTCCGAAAACCGGATCGGCCAAATATCTGCCGCTCCCCTGCATAGGATAACCCGCCTGCCAACTCTCAAATATTTGAGAGTTGAAGGTCTCCGCAGCAAAGTATTCAAATCCCTGTTTTCTCAGTTCTCGGGCTAACTGAAGGGCAAAGGCGCGGCATCGAGGTTCATGGTGGGCTTCGTTTAGGATGACAATCTGGCGTCCGCGAGCCTCTCGCCCAATGGCCGACAAAGCATCTTCCGAACTGGCACTCAGCAACCCCGGATCTACGGCTGCAGCGGGCAGGGACGGCGGCACGGCAGTATCAAATGTATATGCCGCTTGGTCGTATTGGCCCACGAATGAATAGGCCATTCCGAGAAACTGTCCCACGTACCAATGATCCGCCTGGTTGCCGGACCCGTAAGCGGACTCCAACTCTCCGATGGCAACCAAATATTGACCTTTCGCCATTTGTTGGAAGGCCCGCTGAACCGCATCGAATGCCCCGGCGGATGGATTCTGAACTCGCGAGCGGCTCAGTCCAATTAGAACGAGCAATGGCAACGTCAGCACTCGTCCGTTATACCAACGAGGGGCAACCGGGCCCCGTGCCTCCGGAAACAGCCCCAGTTCACCCGCCTCGCATTCTCCCGGGCGCACCTCCATCGATCTTGGATCTCGGATCTCGCATCTCGGATCTCGGATCTCGGATCTGGGATCTGGGATCTGGTCTGGGATCTTCCCTGACGAGGAATCCTAACTCAGCCCTCAGCCGCAGCCTTCCTCCTTCCTCCTTCCTCCTTCCTCCTTCCTCCTTCCCCAAAAACATGTTATAATTCTGTCACGTATTGACTGACGTGGAACAGGAAACCGTCTGGCGAGCGCTTGCGAGCCCGCATCGACGTAAGATGCTGGACATCTTGCGCGATGGACCGCGAACGACTGGAGAACTAGCAAGAAAATTGCCGGACCTCAGCCGCTTTGCGGTCATGCAGCACCTTGGCGTGCTGGAGAAAGCCGGCCTTGTGCTCTTCCGCCGGGAAGGGAGGCAGCGTTTTAACTACGCGAATGCCATGCCCCTTCGGCAGATGTATGAGCGCTGGGTCGAGCCGCTCGGCTCGAGCGCGGCCGGGACGGCCCTACATTTGAAGCGATACGCAGAACTATCTGAAACGCAGACCTCGGGTCGGGGATCTCGGATCGCCGAGTCCCAAGGCGAGGCAAACAACCAGGAGATAAAAATGGAAAGTTCATTCCGGCTCGTGAAGATCGAGCAGGAGATGCGTATCAACGCGCCGAGGGAGAAGGTCTTTGAGGCCATCACCTCCAACCTCAACGATTGGTGGCCCCACCGGTTCAAACCAGACTCGGAAGTCTATTGCGAGGCAAAAGTGGGCGGAACCTCAGGAGAAAAATTCACAAGCGGCGGCGGCGCCATTTACGGCGAAGTCGTCTACATCGATCCACCCCACAAGCTCGCCCAATCCGGCGCCAGCGCCCTCGCCAAAGGCATGAACGCGTTCGGCGTCGACACGCTGGAGGAAGACGGCGAAGGCGGCACGATCTACAAGAAGGAGCTCAACTTCTGGGGCATCGTTCCGGAAGACATGGTGCAGATGTATGAGATGGGCATGCGCGCGATCATGGAGAAAGCGCTCAAGGGATATGTCGAGCACGGCGAGAAGTATTCGCCCGTGGGAAAAGAGGAGTTTGTAGGATGAAGAACATTCTTAAGTTTTCGTTGTTGGCCCTCGTGGCCGTTTCAGGACTGGCCGCTGCCCAGCCAAGTAATAGCGCCGCCGAAGCCGCCAAGGACCCCGCCTACATACAAGTCAAGCGACTGGTGGGCGGCGTTTGGCACAGCGAGGTCAACGGAACAACCGTAGAAGCCCGATGGAAGACCGGCCCGGACGGCACGACACTGCTCGGAGAAACCAGCCTCATGCAGGGCGGCAAAGAGATTCTCCACATGCACGCCCGATTTGGATGGGACCCCGCAAAAAAGCAGGTCTACTACCTGGACGCGCATGGCCTCGATACGGTCTACTTCGGCCATGTCTCGATGGGGAAGACAGTCGTGAACGTCGACTTCAAAGGCCTCGTTGGCGACCCCGGAGAGTACATGTTCCAAACCGAGTTCACCTCAGACGACGCCTACGCGGCCAAGCTATACGACGCCACCGGAGGCAAGCAGGGCAAGGTTGTAGAGCAGTTCACATATACGAGAACCAAAGAGTAAGCCTCCTTCCAACCCACTTCCCTCCCTTGCCATCTCCCCTTGCCCGGCTCCTTGTGCCGGGGAGGGGATCATCACATCATCACATCATCACATCAACACTTCATCACTTCATCATCCCGCCACTACTCTTCCAACGGAAAGAACTGATAGGCGCTCATCGCCTCATAGACGCCCATCTGAGCGTCAGGCCGCGGCTCTAATTCAACCGCGGAATTCACTTTCAACGTAAACCGAACTTCCTCGGGCTCGAAAGGGCGGATGAATTCCAGCGCATCCTCAGGCGAGTCGGCGACCACGATGTAAGTGGCCAAGAAACCATAATCCTTGTCCGAGTCCTCGTACGGCTGCGCCCACCGGCCCTCCACAACGATCCGCCAAGCCTTCGCGTCAACCGACCGCTCATCCAATACCTCGCGAATCAGCCAGGCTGCACGCTGGTTCTCTTTGTTCATCGCAACCGCCTCGATCGCCTCCAAATAGGCTGCCTCGTGGATACCAAGAATCCATAACGCATACGCATGCTCGCTCAAAAGCCGCGCCACAGCCTCTGGCTCAACCTCCTGCTCCTCGCCTATCTGGGTCAGGCAAGCCGCCGTGCGAGCCAGAGCATCGGAGTGCTTTCCCAGTTCGTTCAAACTGTACGCCCGAGCTCCTTCCAGC
>JANYLD010000118.1 GCA_025363835.1 Armatimonadota bacterium | reverse complement strand
CGTGGCCGCGGGACGGACAATGAGACTGATATTGAGAGGCGACTGCAGGATGCGCGGTTTGAACTGTCGCAAGCGGAAAAATACACCGCACGGGTTGTCAACGACCATATTGAGCGCGTTGTCCGCGAGCTCAACGACTTGGTTTGAGCCAACAGAATTAGCTTGGATATCAATCGGGTGTTTAGCATCCACGCACCTAGTGCTGCACTGCGCGTCACCAAATCGGGCATCCTAAAGGCGCGATGAATCTTGTTCTGGGCGTCAGCGGAAGCATCGCCGCCTATCGGGCGGCGGACTTGGCGCGGGATTTAATGCGTGCCGGTTACACCGTACGCGTTTGCCTAACGGATGCGGCCCAGAAGTTCGTCACCCCCGTTCTGTTTGAGACCCTGACCGGGCAGCCCTGCCTAATCGACACCTTCGACGAGCCGGAAACAGGCCGCATGGCCCACATCGATTGGGCTCGGCAGGCAGATGTCCTCCTCATAGCCCCCGCATCAGCCAACACGATCAACAAGATCGCCAACGGCTACGCCGACGATATGCTTTCCACAATTGCTCTCGCCTTCACCGGTCCGATAATCTTCGCTCCGGCGATGAACCCGGCTATGTATGCCCATGAGACCACGCGAGAGTCCATTCAGAAGCTCAAAGGGCGAGCAACAACGATTCTCGAACCTCAGGAAGGCGACGTGGTTGCAGGGGAACACGGCCCTGGAAAGCTGGCGAGCAATATGGAGATCGTCAACTCAGTCCTTGCTATCGAGAAACGGTCGCAGATTCTCAGAGGCAAGCGTGTTCTCATCACCAGCGGCCCGACCCAAGAGCCGATTGACTCGATCCGATTTCTCACCAACCGCTCCAGCGGCAAGATGGGCGCGGCATTGGCTCGTGCTGCTCTTCTAATGGGCGCCGAAGTGACGGTAGTAAGCGGCCCGGTCAAAGAGCCGCTCCCCATTCAAGCCCAGACCATCCACATCATAACGGCGGAGCAGATGCTGGACCAAGCCAGGCAGAACGCGGCCAAGGCCGACATCATCATCGGCGCGGCAGCCGTCGCCGACTACCGGCCCTCGGCTCCGCTGAAGGGGAAGATCCGAAGGTCAGAAGAGAGCCTTCACCTGGATCTAGTCGCGAACCCGGACGTTATCGCAGAACTAGCCAAAGTAGCCAAGAAGGAAGCCAGGGTCATCGGCTTCGCGGCGGAGCCAGACAGCGGGTTAGAAACTGCGGTCCAAAAGATCCACAGAAAAGGCCTCTTTGCGATTGCCGTGAACGACATCAGCCGGAAGGAAATAGGATTTGATGCCGACCAAAACGAGCTTATGCTGATCAAAGCGGATGGCTCAAAAGAGACAAGCGGCATGCAAAGCAAACTTGGCTGCGCGCTCTGGCTTCTGGAACGCATCCTCGCGTAAATACAAGGCATTTCCCTAAGTTTCCCCAAAAGCCTGCCGACATAAACCTTGTCGGAGCTCGAATATCGAGCGCCATTTGGAGGCAGGAACGATGCTTTGGACAATTGCACTGACCCTGTCGCTGGTAACGGCACCAACGGTCAACGTGAGCGTAGAGGGAAATGGATACCTCGAGTTCACACAAGGCGGGCACGCTCTCTACACCTCGAGTGCGCCCCTCACCGTAGTGGACGGCTGGCTTTCTGATCCAGATGGCGCTCCTCTCCTTCCAACCCTGCGAGTTCCCGAAGGCACCCTCGGAGTCGATGTTGATGCCCGAGGCAATGTCTACGCAGCCACCAGGTATTACCGGGCCAAAGTGGGGCAGATCACGCTTGCCGTCTTTGACTGCGCCAACGATCTTCGGCCCATGGGCTCCTTTCTTGTCGCGTCCACCGTGCCGAAACTCGAAGCGCCGGGCGTCGGCGAGGCCGGCACGATTCATGTTTTGAAGTCAGGCGAAGCCGCTCCAATTACCGTGGCTCCGTCTAAGGCTATTGCCGTGACGGCCCCGATGCCGAACGAGAACGACGCTTTTGTTTACAACTGGGTCCACCAGCCAAGTTTGGTGCGAGAACCAGAAATGACGACGCCCAAGCAAATGCCTACAGGGCATGCCACCATCCGCGTCACCGGCTTTTCTGACACTCCGCACGAGCGATTTACGCTTGGCGATATCGCGCTCATCGACGCCCCGGCCGAGCTGAAAGATGCGCTCTGGAACGCGCAGATCGAGGAAACGCCCAAGGTTGGGAAGAAGCTCACGCTAAACCGAAGAGAGATCCTTGACGATCTCGACAAGCTAGGCTTCGACACAAGCGATTTCGATATCCAAGTCCCTCGCCGAGCCAGCATTCAGCGCAGCGCCCAACAGGTTTCTTCCGATCAGATCTCGCAGGTGGCCATCCAAGCTGCGGCCGACGTTCTTGGACAGGAAACCCCGATGAAGGCAAGAGTTCACATGGACGGGATCGCCGTTCCGCTGGGGGAAATGACTCTGGTTGCGGAAAGCTGCACTCCAACTCCAGGGGGCGCCAGCGTCATCGTTGTCACCAAGATCAACGGCGAGCGTTACGACTCGCATGTGGTGAAGGTTTCCGTTGACAAGGCTGCTCTGCAGCAGCGCTCGGCCCAGCGATAAACCGAAACAAGAGCGCAGCCAATTAGCCTTTGTGGTGCTCGGCGCCCTTTGTGGTGATCGCATTCATCGGATTAACCACCAAGAACACAAAGAACCACAAAGACTCACAAAGGGTTTTTGCCGCGCATGGGGCAAGGGGTCGGAAACTGACCCGCATAGTAGCGGTTCATGCGGACTTCAGCTTCGGTCCGGCTGCATCGGGGCAAGCAGGGTTATACTATAGAATCACTGGGAGCTAGCTTCAACAAAGCGCATAAAGCTAACAGAGGCCACGGAGGGCGACGACAATGCTGGTGCTCACAAGAAAGGTATCGCAAAGCATTGTTATCGGTGATGGTATTGAAGTGGTGGTCCTCGAAGTGCGTGGCGAGCAGGTAAGGCTCGGCATCAAGGCTCCTAAGAACGTCGCGGTCCACCGCAAAGAGATTTACGATCAAATCTCGCAGGAAGGCCGTGAGGAAACTCCTCCCGAGAATCAGAGCGGCGCATCCTAGCGACGAGGTGCGCGTCCGATGATTAAGAACAGACCCCCGGCTCCCATCGACCTCATTCTGGAAACATCTTCGGCACTCTTCATCTGCGGAGCGGGCTTTGCCGTGATCAGCCTCTTCTTGCGCGGCATCCACGATGTCATCCCCCTCATCGTCGCCACAAGTCTGCCCGCTGCAGCCTCGCTCCTTCTCCTCATTTCCAGCCTGCTGGTGCCCGGCATTTACGCGATCCGGCGCCTAGCGTTCCCCCTCAACCTCACCTTGCCGCTCATCCACGGCAGCATGGTTTTCATGCTCGCTGAATTGACAAAGGGCTCTTTTGGGATGGAGGAGCCCCCCAGGGCTCTACTTCCTGCACTTGCCTGGGACAACCTTTCGTTTCTTCTCATGGCAGTATTGTTCCAAATCGGACTCCTCACGGCGCTTGCGGCCATGAAGGGGCCTGCCCAACCTCAGACGCCTGCTGCCGATCCCGAGCGGTAGAATCAGCCCGCATGCAGGTTCACTTTGGGTTGGAACTGCTTCGAGCCGAATGGCCCAGCTCCGTGGTGTGCGTGGGCACCTTCGACGGAGTCCATCTTGGCCACAGGGCAGTTATCAGCAGTGCCGTCACAAAGGCGATCCAACAAGAGTTGCCATGCATTGTCGTGACTTTCGACCGGCACCCCGCTCATGTGCTGGCGCCGGAGCGCTGCCCTAAGGCTATAGAATCCATTCAAGATAACCTGGAGCAGTTCAGCGCACTTGGTGTCGCCGCCGCAATCGTAATCCCCTTCACCAAGGCGCTCAGCTTAACCCCCGCTCAGGAGTTTCTCGACATCGCCCTTGTGGGTGCGCTGAAAGCAAATAGCATCGTCGTTGGTCACGATTTCGCCTTCGGCAAGGGTAGAGAAGGCACTCCGGAATGGCTAGGGGCGCGAATTCAGACCGATGTCATCCCCCCTTTTGAGCTTCACGGCACTAGGGTCAGCAGCAGCGCAATCAGGAGCGCTGTGGAAGCGGGTCACATAGACGAGGCAACGCGACTTCTTGGAAGGCCATTTGCGATCAGTGGCATTGTTGTTGCGGGTCAAAAGCTCGGTCGAGAACTGGGCTATCCCACCGCAAACCTTGCGCGCTCTTTTGATCAAGTCACCCCAGCCCACGGTATCTACATTGGATACGCGAAGACGCCGCATGGAGTGTTTCGAACCGCCGTAAGCATAGGTACAAGGCCCGCGGTCGGGGGAACGTTCCTAACGATCGAGGCATTTCTCCTCGACTATCCAGGCTACGATTTGTATGGACGCAGCATCTCCATAGCCCTCCACCGCCGGATTCGAAACGAGGAAAACTTCGATTCTCTGGAAGACTTGAGGGATCAAATCGCACGTGACGTGGCGGAAGCAGCGTCTCTCTAAT
Organism: Armatimonadota bacterium; assembly: GCA_025363835.1. GTDB lineage: Bacteria > Armatimonadota > Fimbriimonadia > Fimbriimonadales > Fimbriimonadaceae > JANYLD01. The sequence goes on along the minus strand of JANYLD010000118.1, from coordinate 4,548 downwards.
AAGAGGATTGCGATCAGACCGCTTTACCGCGACAATGAGAAAACCTACAGCCATCGTCCTCAGCGTCATTGGGCTTGCCGCTCTGCTCCTTTTCCTTCGCCTCACCCTCTTTGCGCCGGCCCACAACGATCAGAAGGAGATAGCCCAGGCACTTCAAGATTCGATTCAGGCCGGCCGAGAAGGCCGACCCGGCGTCGTAATGGACTTTCTAAGCGACAAATTCAAGATCAACGGGCAAACACCGAGCAGGAACCAGGTCGAAAAGTTCGTGCGTAATAACAAACCCGACATCGAGGTTTTCAACAACAATGCCGTGGTCAGCGGTGACACGGCACGGATTGATACGTCGGTGCATGTGAAGTTCCATATCCTCACACAAGAATTCGACCAGAAAGTTGACAACGTGACTCTGGTCTTCCAAAAAGAGGATGGCCACAAGTTCATTTTCATTCCGGACACTGAGTGGCACCTGGTGCAGGTGCAGGCTCCAACGAATATCCCGATTGACGTTGGCGGCGATGGCGGGCTAGCCGGCATGTTTGGAGACTAGCAGCCAAAGGCCATAATAGGGCGGAATGAAAAGGGTTTTCACCGTCCTCTTTGCTGCTTTCGTTGTCGCTATCGTCGTCGCCGGCTGTGGCCCGACCGATGAGGGCGATCCCAGAGCCTCCAACCCGAACGCCGCCCCATCCTCGACACCTGGAACCACTGCCGGCGCCACCAAGAACACCCCGGGCGGCGCCCCCTCGCCAGGCGAGACCGCAGGTGGATCAGGGACTGGCACGACCGCGCCGACGACGACTACGGGCTAGGCGTGTGGTCTGTAAGCTGTTGTCTGTGGGCTGAATCTACAGCGAACAGCCTACAGCTCACAGCGAACATTGCAGGGGTAACCTCCGCCAATGCTCGACTCCCGCGTCACGAAGCTCGCGGAGCTTCTCGTCAACCATTCAATCAAATTGACCTCTGACGACAGCGTGCTTATTCACGCGTTTGATGTAGAAGACGAGTGCGTCGCGGAGGTGGTGCGTGCGTGCCAATCCAAGGGCGCCAGAGTGCTCGTTAGGCTCGAGAGCAACGTGGTCAGGCGGCAGCTTCATCTCGGCATGAGGGAGGCCAACGCCCAGATCATGGCCGACACCGAGAAACATGAGATGGAGCAAATGACCTCCTATATCTCTCTTCGCGGTGGCGCCAACTATGCGGAGCTGGGAGATATTCCTAGCGACATTCAGGCGATGTGGGCACGCGTTTATTCGACTCCGGTCGTTTTCGAAACCCGTGTCCCGAAGACTCGATGGGTGGCACTCAGATGGCCCTCTCCGGGAATGGCCCAGCAGGCGGGCATGTCCACCGCCGCTTTCGAGAAGTTCTTCTTCGACGTTTGCACCCTGGACTACAGGAAGATGGAGCAGGCGAGCGAGCCACTCAAGGAACTTATGGACAAGACGGACAGAGTCCATCTTGTTGGCCCGGGAACCGACCTCACGTTCTCGATCAAGGGCATCGGGTCGGTTCCATGCAGCGGCCACCGCAACATCCCAGATGGCGAGTGTTTCTCCTGCCCAATCCGCGAATCTGTCAACGGGGTGGTCCAATACAACACAGTCTCTCTCTACCAGGGAACGGAGTTCAAGGACATCCGATTCGTAGTCAAGAACGGCCGCATCGTGGAGGCCTGTGCAACCGGGCAAGAGGATAAGATCAACCACATCCTGGACACGGATGAGGGTGCGCGCTATTTTGGCGAGTGGTCCCTTGGTTACAACCCTTTCGTCCTTCACCCGATGAAGGACACGCTCTTCGATGAGAAGATCGCGGGTTCCTTCCACCTAACCCCTGGAAACGCGTACACCGGGCCCGGCGGCAATGGGAACAAATCTTCCATTCACTGGGATATTGTTAACATCCAGCGTCCGGATTACGGCGGAGGCGAGGTTCATTTCGATGGAAAGCTCATTCGGAAAGACGGATTATTCGTGCTCCCTGAACTTGAAGGTCTAAATCCCGACAAGCTTGGCCGGTAAGACCTGCTAGTTCTGATCTGTGATATCTCTGAGGCCACGCAGCTTCGAATTCTGCATGCCCTGCGAATTAGAGAAATCATGTGAAGGCCGAACAGGCAGCTGCGGATACGCGGGCTGCTCCACGGGAGGAGCGGGTGCTTGATAGGCCGTAACATCTTGCCGAACCGGCTGTGCTAGGGTGGGGGTGGGAGATTGAGCGTTGAGCCGGCTTTGTTTGGCGTCTTGCGTCGCTAAGACCGCTGGCGGAGTCACAGAAAGCGGAGCTTGCTTCTTAGTGAAGTAGTTGACCGCGAAGGCGATTGCGGTGACGAAGACGATGCCAACCATCGCGAACAAGAGCATTCGATCGTTCCTTCCGGAGTCGTCGTCTTGAACAAAGGTCATCCTGTCGTGCGGCATGGGAGCGGCGACCGCGACGGCTGAACCAGCCCCTGCGGGAGTCCACCCTGCGGTTAGCGGACGCTTACACCATTCGCAAACGTCAGCCGTCGCAGATTCTTGTCGACACCACTGGCAACGAGGCATTATAAATAATTGCGAGGACGCCTAAGGCGTCGTAAACCTATTTTACATGCCTGCATTCCAAGCTCACCACTTGCAAATGCAGATTCTCCTTTGACGCCCTTTTCCATAAGCCAAGTTCAAAGGGATGTCAATCTTTATGCCAGGTCTTGAGGCGCCTTTCTGCAATCTCTCGAATGGAAAGCCCTCTAACCTCGTCCCTGTGAGCATTTTCGTCGAAGGGCTCGTTCTTGATGGACTCCTCTCGCTTGATGGGGCGCACCCCGAAGCGTAGGTCCTGGAAGAGGGACGCTTCGCGCGCCTTGTCGCGCAGCCGCTGGAGGATCGTTTCTTTGCCCATTCGAAGTTCTTGAGCCCAAGCAGAGCCCTCCACCGCAACCCACACGGTGCCATGGTCATAGCGATCCGGATGAGACCGTTCCGCCAAACCTGGACCGACGATATTCGCCCAATCCTTGAGGACCTTCTGAGCGCGCGCCGCTTTCAGAACTTCGTCCTTGGCTACCGCATCCGGAAGCATTTGAGAAAGTTTTCTCATGCTGGCTCGACCTTGCCTGATAAGACTCTAAAGACGCTCGCTTCGTTCAAAAGCGCCTTTCCCGCACTTTCCGCTTCCGTGCAGGTGAGCACCGCTTGGCCCGAAAGACCGCCGACTCTTTCTACAAGGAGGCCGCGCCGCCGGAGGTCCAAGTCTGAAAAGATATCGTCCAGAAGAAGTAACGGCGGCCCGCCAAGCTGTTCACGAGCGTGCTCCATGGCCGCGAGTTTGAGGCTGATCACCGCCGTCCGTTGCTGGCCTTGAGATCCATACAGCCGAGCGTCCCTCCCGCCCACTTCGATGAGCAGGTCGTCCCGATGGGGACCGACGCTTGTTCCTCCGCGGGCCACATCCACGTTTCTAGTGGCCTGCAAGGCCTGCAGCAACCCCTCCTCCGTGTCCACCTCATCCTTAAGCACGTAAGCGATGTGGAGCGTCTCTCCGGCCGACATTTCGTTATGAGTGCTCTTGGCGGACGGCGCGAGGTTCGCAGTGTAGAGCTCTCTGGCGTGTCGCAGACCGGTGCCGTGGTGAGCGATCTGGACTTCCCACGGTTCAAAGGCAGAGGCCGGCCGCGTAAATTCCCTTGAGTCTCTAAGGAGCGCGTTTCGCTGTTCCAGGGCTCGCTTGTAGAGGGTTAGGTGCCGGAGGTAAGCAGCGTGCAATCCTGATAATTCCAAGTCCAAGAACATTCGACGGTCAGCCGGTTCGCCCCGCACGATGGCGAGATCGGCGGAACTCACACTGACGGCGGGCATCCTTCCGATCAAATCCGCAGCTCTCGGTAAACCCAGCCCATTCACCGCCGCCCTCTTTCTGATCCCACGCTCTAGCGTTATGGAAACTTCTGTGTTGGCCGAGAGCAGCTCGGCGGAAACCTTGGCCGACTGCTCTCCTTCCAAAACCGCTTCCGCATCCTTCTGCCCTCTTAACAGGCGCGTCGTAGCCAGAAGATAAAGGGCTTCGAGGAAGTTGGTCTTGCCTTGAGCGTTTGGACCGGCCATCACGTTGAAGCCAGGTGATAAGTCAACCTCCAAATGAGCATAATTCCGAAACCGATCCAGCGTGACCTTGCGAGCTCCATGACGTACGGGATCGGGAAGGATCGAGGATTCATGCTCCGGCACCAAGGCCGTGTGAACCAACGCTTCCTTTCCCATTCCACCTTCCTTCCTCATCCTTCCGCCTTCATCCTTTCCGCGAATGTCCCCACTCTTCTCTTCTAAACCCATTGATTGCTTATAGATTTGTATTTACTATTAAGGCCAACCAAAACAGTGGAAAAAATCATCGCTTAGCTTGGAACACGATTATGGGCCCGTCAAATCAGATTCAAATCGAGTCGGTTGGGACTTTGGTCTTTCGTGGAAAACAAGGTGGATAAGCGCACTATTGGTCCTCATTCGCTACGCCGTTCTCCCCACTTCCAACACTCTCCCCACTCGTCCCCACACTATGCCC
>JANYLD010000099.1 GCA_025363835.1 Armatimonadota bacterium | reverse complement strand
GTCCGTGGGCTTGCGCGGGCTCATGGCTTGGGCTCCTTCGGGTTGTTCTCGCGGTCCTGGCCGTGGACCGGACAGTTACGGCTGCTTGTTTCGGGACAGGCGCAATCCTCTTCAGGCTTCGGCTGGGGCGCGTCACCTTTGAGGGCGGCGCGGGTGTTCCATGCGGCGATTGCCTCGGCTTTGGTCGGGTAATTACCCGATACTGAGCCACAATTTCCGCAATGCACTTCGGCATCCGTAAACTCAACCGCTCCAATAAAAAGCTTCGGGGCTCCCCCGCAGAACGGGCACGGCTTCAGCTCCGGCGTGCTCTTGGCTTCAGTCATTGGCGGCCTCCTTCAACAGCTTGAGCAGCGTGTCGCGCTCGAAGCGGATATAGGCGGCCCTGGCGGCCCAGGCGGCCCTGGCGGCCCTGGCGGCCCTGGCGGCCCAGGCGGCCCTGGCGGCCCTGGCGTCCCTGGCGGCCCAGGCGGCCCTGGCGGCCCTCTCCGAGACTTCCCAACTCGAATGCGGCGGACGTTCGCCCGTCTCAACCCAGACGCGGTAGAGCGCCGCGAAGGCGTCAAACTGAGCCAGTTCTTCGGGCGTCCCCTGCGTCTTCTCGATGAGACCGCGAAGGCCGTAGGTTTCATCTGTCGCCAACGCCAGCATGTACTTGGGGTACACCGCGTCTAGGTTCGCTCCCACGGGGATGGCCTCAAGGAATTGGAGCGGCCAGTCCAGGTGCTCACCGTCCGGGATGTTCTCGAACAGGTTGTCCACGATGTGGAGCAAGCCTTCGGTCAGGCCAAGCTTCTTCGCCACAAAGGCGTGGGCGCTGCCGTCCGTCTCCATGCCTGCCATGCAGCCAATGGCGCAACCAGAGTTCTTGCGCTGCTCCCAGTAGTGCCCACGCGCCAACTGGTCGAGGCGCTTGTGCTCCTGCATTTCGGCCACGGCTTGGGCCTTGATGGCAGGGTCGTTCTTGTACGCGGGTTCGTAGGTCTTCATTGTCTTACTCCTTCGGCTTGGCGGGGGTCAGGGCGATTTTGTCGCGCAGGTCTGCCCCGCACGTATCGCAGATTTCGTCTTCTGACAAATGCACCAACGTGCAGGCGTCCCAGTAGTGCGGGTCGCCCCAGTAGTGCGGGTCGCCCCAATGCTTGTCTTTCTTGGCGCAGTCTTCGCAGTGCCAGCCGTCTTGGTCTCCGTAGCCCCAAGCCTTCGGCGTCCCCGCGCTCTTGTCTGTCGTCTGCATGGTCTAGGTCTCCAAGAGAGCGGCGACCAGGGCATAGGCCCCCTGGGGGAACGCTTTTTTAGGTGCTGGGAGGTGCTTACCCCGGCCGGCGCCTTCACAATCTCATCGTCAAATTTCACGATGTCGAAGCCCAGAAACGGATCCAGGTAGACGTGGAGCGGGGCGGCGAAGTGCTTGCTGAACTCGGCGTTCTGGGCGGCCGTGGCGGCGTGGCGTTTCATGGGTTAGGCCTCGAAGTAGGGGAGGACGAGACCTTGCTTTGTCATCTCGGCCTTGGGGGCTTTGTACTCTTCTTTGTAGGCCTGGAGCGCCGCCTTGGCGGTGGGGTAGACACCCAGGCCCGGCACGCGGCTCAGGGTGGGGAGGGTTGAGAGCACGTCCGCCCCGAAAAAAACCTGATAGCCCGCGGTGGATGGTTTGAGGATGCGCGTCACCATGGCCTAGTCCTCCACTACTTGAAAGATGTCCGTGGTGATGAGGTCGATGATGTCGGCCACGGTGTTGTAGGCCTTGAATTCCAGCTTGGCGCGGGTCTGGTGGGCCTTGCGTAAGTCGGCATGAGCGGCGATCTTGGCGTTAACTTGGTTGAGGGATGCGCTATCCCAGAGAGATTTTTGCGCGATGTTGAGGGCTTCGAGCTGGCTTTTCTTGATGGTGTTGGGCATGGCCTAGGCCCTCCGATTGACGAGCTTAAGGGTCTCGATGACGATGACTTGCTTAGCGGTCTTGGTGTTCTTGAGGTAGGTCATCCAAGCCAGCTTATCGGCGGGAATGTCGTTGGCAGCTTTGGCGGCTTCGTGCGCGGCCTCAAGCTTGGCCTGCTCAGCGAGAACAAAGTCTTTCGCTTCTTGGAGGGTCATGGCGTTCTCGTTTCCAGTGGGTCCCTGGCCCTTTGTTCTGGCCATGAGTAATAATTGCATTTTCCACTTAGTTTGTAAATAGCTATTTACAAATAGTTTTAGGCCTATTTTAACCAATGTTTTATTGGCTAATCCTCATCAGGCCTGGAAAGGTGCCGGCGCTTAGGGGCATCCTTCCAGCATTTTTTGCAGGCGCCCCCCGGCCCTAGCCCGACCGGGCCGTCGCAGCCGGGGCAATGGTCGAGGGGCTTTTCTTGGGGGGCTTGGTCGAGGGGGATGGTCATTTCACCGCCTTTTTGATCCAAAGGACCTCGGTTCGTTTGCGGGCGCCGTCCGCCAAGGCCTCTCTCTCTACCCGCCCCCAGCCTTTAAGGGTCTTATCATACATAGGGTGTGGGTAGCCGCTAAGTACCACAGCCCCCCTTAAGGACTTAAGTAGTTTTAAAAGGTCCAGATGATCCCGATCTGTCAACTCAGTATGATAATCTTGACGATTATCGGTTCTGGTGGCGTGGACATAGGGCGGGTCTACATAATGAAGTGTGTCTTTGCGGTCATGCG
>JANYLD010000090.1 GCA_025363835.1 Armatimonadota bacterium | reverse complement strand
AAGCCACGGGCTTGGGCGTACTCCACGAAAGCCGTGGTCAGGCGAGGGGCGTCCCGATCCGCCGTCGTCACAATCGCCTTCATATTGTCCGGGATCAGGACCCGGAACACTCCGCCGAAAAACGCCCAGGCCGCCTCACATCCCGAAACCACGTCCTCGACGCTCTGGCGATACGTCAGCCAGACGAACAGGTGCCGGCTCACCGCCGCCACCAGCACCAAGGCCCACACCCGCCGCCGCCGACCGCCCTCCGTGACCCAACCCACCGCCCCAAAATCCAGCTGCAACTCCTCGCCCGGCTTGCCTTCGGCCAACCGCACCGTCGAACGACGGCTCCCGAATCCAAGCTCCCGGGTCGCGTAGCGGTGCAGCGTCCGGTACGGCACCACCACGCCGGCGTGCCGGCCCATCAGCTCCTGCACCTTGCTCAGGGGGACCTCCTGCTCCAACCAACCGACCAACAGATCCCGATGCTCTGAGCACAACGCCCAAGAATTGCCGCGCACGCCCGGGCCCTGGGATCGGACTCGGCCCAGCACCTCGCCGACCGCGGCATCCTCCACAGGCTCGCCCACCCGGCATCCGGCCTGCTGAGCCGCCTTCACGTAACGCCGCACCGTCTTGCGATCCAGACCCGTCAGACGAGAGATCGTCCGTAGAGACTCGCCGCCCGACCACAAACGCATCACTTCCTTGACTTCGACCACATGGACCTCCCGGTAGGACATCGGCACCTCCCGCTTCTCGCAGGAGCCGGCCTACCACAAACGGGTGGTCCCTTACCTGGCTAAACCCTGGTCCCTAGCTCTGGCCAAATACCCCACCACGGTGGGGGCATGCCCTTGGCCAATGACAACGGAAAGCCCTGGAAAACTCTCCGGAAGCCCTCGAAAGTGCCGGAAAATGTCTCGAAAGTACTTTCGGAGCCGTCGAAAGTGGTTTCGCGAGTCTCCGAATGGACCTGCCCCGATTTGGTGGACAGTTTAGGGCTTGGGTCTTCTTCTCTCTTTTGGGGGGTCTGGGGGGCTTGCCCCCCAGCTCCAAAGTACTACGGAAACGCGGAGCGCGCCCCGAGTTAGCGTCATTTTACGCGGCCTCCGCGCGCTTTTCGAACTGCACCGGGCTCAGGTACCCGAGAGCCGAGTGCCGACGACGGGTGTTGTACCAGCCCTCGAGAAAGTCGAAGACCGCAGAGCGAGCTTCCAACGGAGTGCGGAACCGCTGCCGATCCAGCAGCTCGCACTCTAAGGTGGCAAAGAAGCTCTCACAAAGCGCATTATCGAAGCAGTCGCCGACCGACCCCATCGACGGCCGGACTCCGGCCTCCCGACACCGCTGGCCGAAGGCGAGCGACGTGTACTGAGTGCCTTGATCGGAGTGGTGGATCACCTTCACCGGTCGGCGGCGGGCCACCGCCATCTCCAGGGCTTCCAGCACGAGCTCGGTGCGAAGGTGGGTCTCCATTGCCCAGCCCACCACCCGACGGCTCCAGACGTCGACTACCACCGCCAGGTAGAGAAACACCGAATCCGTCGGCACGTAGGTGATGTCGGCGACCCAGAGCTGATCGCGGCTCTGGGCCGTGAAGTTGCGCTCCACCAGATCTGGAGCCTGGCGGCCCGAGGCGTCCCGGACCGTGGTGCAGTACCGTCGGCGCCGGCTGGCCCCCTCAAGGCCAGCCTCGCGCATCAGACGAGCGATCCTCTTGCGGCTTACCCGAGTCCCCGAAGCCGCCAACTCGGCGTGGATGCGAGGGGCTCCGTAGGTTCCCCGCGAGCGGCTGTGGATCGCTCGGATCTGGGTCAGAAGGGCTTCATCGCCCTGCGCTCGAAGGGAGCGCGGACGATGCGACCATGCGTGGTACCCGCTGGGGGAGACACCCAGCAGGCGGCACATCGTGGTCACTGCGTAGACCGCCTGATTTGTCTTCACGAATTCGAAGACCTCGGTGGAATCGAATCGGCCTCCCGAGCAAACCAGGCTGCGGCTTTTGCCAAAATCTCTCGCTCTTCGCGCAGTTGACGATTTTCTCGCCGCAAACGCTGCAATTCTTCCCGTTCGGTGCTTGACGTCTCCTCTTGGCTCGATCCCGCCTGAAGGCCGCTCTCGCGGACCCAGTTGCGAATCGATTGAGCCGACGGCTCAAACTCTCGCGCAAGTTCCTCTGGCTTACGACCGGATCGGACCAACTCCACCAGGCGGCTGCGGAACTCCGGAGGGTATGGAGGACGGGTCTTGGGCATCGCGGACTCCTTTCTCCCCTACAGGGAAAGGTCTAGGTGTCCACGAAACCGGGGCAACTCCATCGGCGATGTCGGCGCTGCAGGAAGTGTCGAGAGCGGCGCCTTCGCCTGTCCGCTCCTCCCCAGGAGGCGCGGCCGGAGCGCCGTCCTCCGCGCCTGGATCCGGCTCGATGAACGGTATGGCCCCATAGCGCCCCTGTAGATAGCCACGCTCCAGGTTTTCGTCCTTGCGCGGCTTGAAGTCAGTCAGCGGGAAGAGATGCGTTGCCCCCTCACTGTCCTTCTCTACGAACCAGATCTGATCGCGCCGCAAATGGGGGCCTTCGAGCAAATTGCCAAGAAGCCTGGTGTCATGGGTGTTGAAGATAAGCTGGGCGTTCTTGGGATTGCGAGTCGGATCCTGGAATATCCGGATGACTTCAAGAGCTAGATAGTTCCTGTCCTAGAGACTGTAAGTAGCGGCAGGAAAATAACTTAAAGACGCATTCGGGCTGGCACTTTTTGGGCGGAGTATCTAGAATCGGGTCGCCAAACCTTGATTCTCGAAAACTTCGCCCAGAAAGAGAGGCCAACCCGAATGCGTGAAGCTCGCAAAACTCAGAGCACCCTACGCGAGACCTGGCTCGATCTCGACCACGCCAAAGAGCTGAAGGCCATGTCTCGCCTGCTCGACGACAATCCTACGATCGCAGCGCTGGTCTGGCAAGATCTACGCGCTGCCAGCGCTTCGACCTCAGCGACTTGCGGCGCCGGAGGCCTGAGCGCCGAGCAAGTCCTGCGGATTCTGGTGGTTAAACAAATGAATGGCTTCAGCTACAGAGAGTTGGCATTTCATCTCACCGACTCGCGGAGCTATTGCAGCTTCTGTCACTTGGGGATTACTGACAAGGTGCCGTCGAAATCGGCGCTCAACGCCAATCTCAAGACTTTGCAACCCGCCACCCTGGAGGCGATCAATCGTGTGTTCGTCAGTGCCGCGCAGAAAGCCCAGGTGGAGACGGGCCGAACCGTGCGCACCGATTGTACTGTGGTGGAGTCCAACATTCATAAGCCGATGGACTCCGAACTTTTGTGGGACTGTGTACGAGTCCTCAACCGGCTGCTCGAGCGGGCTCGCGACCTACTTGGCCCCGCTAAAGTGGTCTTTGGCAATCGGACGCGTCGGGCGAAGCGGCGCCGCAAGGAAATCTTCAATGCCAAGAAGGCGGAGGTTCGAGAGCGGGCTTACCGAGATCTGCTTGTGGTCACTGCTGAAGTCTATGGAAACGGGCTGCAACTTCGCGAGCTCTTGCGGGATAAGGAGGTGCTCAAAGAGCTGGGCTTTTGGGAGGCCCTCGCGATCGGGCGGGTCACCAGCGACCTCGACCGCTTTCTTCCCCTGACGCAGCAAGTCATGGACCAGACCCGGCGTCGGGTGCTGAAAGGCGAGAGCGTACCGGCGGCCGAGAAGATCGTTTCTATTTTTGAGGAGCACACCGACATTATTCGCAAGGACAATCGCGAAACTCTTTATGGCCACAAGATCTGTTTGACGGGTGGAGCCTCCTCAATGATCCTCGACTGTCAGATTCTGGAGGGCAATCCTGCGGACTCGACTTTGGCCAAGACCATGGTCGATAGGCAGACCGAGATTTTCTCTCGCCCTCCCCGGCAGATAGTTTTCGACGGCGGCTTTGCCTCGAAGATGAATCTGACCGAGATCAAAGCCGCAGGCGTGAAGGATGTTGCGTTCTCGAAGGGGCGGGGCTTGGAGATCGGCGACATGGTCAAAAGCACATGGGTGTACAAGCGGCTGCGGGATTTTCGTGCTGGGATTGAAGGCAACATCTCATTTCTGAAACGGATCTTTGGACTGGATCGCTGCACCTGGAAATCGTGGGCGTCTTTCCAGAGCTACGTCTGGGGCTCGATCCTCAGCTTCAACCTCCTGGTCTTCGCCCGGCACCAACTGAGCTGAGCCGGGGCTGTTTGCGACGGAACGACCAGCCGCTGGAAGCAGCGGCGTGGCTTCCCTTGCCCAGAGGAGGGCCTCGGAAGACCAAAAGGCCCATCCGCCGCTTTATTGCCGCCCCCGCTGAGCTGTTTGCAGGCGCGATATTCCTTCTCGCTCTTCAATGCTACCGAACCCCCTCGGGAAAATTGCCGTTTCTGGACAGGAACTAGTCTAGTTCCTGTCCTAGGGACTGTAAGTAGCGGCAGGAAAATAACTTAAAGACGCAT
>JANYLD010000039.1 GCA_025363835.1 Armatimonadota bacterium | reverse complement strand
GCGCGCGCAACCGCTAATTCAATAAATCGACCGAGGCCTCGCCGCGCTGGCTCATGTGGTCACCATTCCGTTGGAGATGTCACCGCGTTTCAGGCGGCGCCTAGCGGCCTTTCGGCGCAAGCGTTTGGTTACCGAGAAGCGACGGCGACAGTCGGCTTCTCTGCCGCTGTCATGGGCGCAGTAAGGGTTGCGCGCACGTGACGCGACCTTGTGCGGGTCAGTCATGTGGGCGCCTTCGGGAGCGGCATCCAATGCGGGCAGGGCTCTCGCGCAGGCGCCAGCAGCCAGGCGAGCGTGATTCGGATAGCCTCGTAGGCGGCGCCTCGTGGCGGCATGGTAGGGCTTCCCGCGTATCGCCTCGCAATCTCAAGCTGCTCGGGTGTGGGCTCGCCCTCTCGCCGAGTCAGCTCGTACTGGTCGCCGACGGGCGACTCGCGGCATGACGAGCATAGCGGGTCGTGGTCTGGCGATTTGAATGGGTGAGTGCACCCCGGACAAATAGGGTTCTCTCGCCGAGTCAGCGGCCTCGTCGTGCTAGTTTTCATTTTGACAAACTCATCGACGCCCTCATGCTCGGTCGCGAGCCACAATTCCGGTCGCGGCAATGCGCGGCGATATGTGTCCGCCTCGGCTTCCGTTGCGAAATGCGGCGTGTGCTCGGTGCTGGCCGTGAACCCACACACGGTATCGTAATACGCTGACACGTCTTCCGCTTCGATTACCCAATATTTCGCCATCACACACCACCTTCCGACGCGCTAGACGCCTCTGCGTTTTGTAGACGATCAAGCTCTGCACACAGCACCGCTCGCTCGTCGTTGAGCTGAACGATCCGGTGCTTTAGTCGCCGAATCCAAAACCGCTTTGGGCTGCCCGACTGGACCGCGGCGCGACAGCGGGTCGCCTCCCTGATTGCTTCATAAACGCCCATCACTTCTCCTTCGCGACCTTGACCGCCGGATCTCTTTTGACGCTTTCGAGCCGCCGACTCCGCCGCCGCCGCCGACTCCGACTCCGCCGACTCCGCCGACTCCGAGCGCCCGTCGCGCCAGTGCCAGGGGTGGCGTGTCGGTCGATCACGCGGCCTCCTGGGCGCGCAATCGATGGTTTGCCCGAAGACCCGCGAAGAGATCTACGATTAGGCCGCTCACGCCGCCGTCCGATCAATATCCAAGATACGCCATTCGCGTTCGATCTCTTGGCCGAACACAAACCACGCGTAGTCAGCCGAATCGCTAGTCGTGCAAGCCACCTTGCCGCCACAGCCGATGCAGACGTCGGGGCGTGCTGCGGCTAGCTCTTGGATGCGCGTCCAGCCGCACTTTTTCTTCTCGCCGCATTTCAGCGAGGCAGCAAACGACGGTCTTCTCGGGAGAATGTTTTGCTGCGCTGGCGTCCGCTTCCAAAACGGTGCCCGCTCGTTGCTGGCCAGGATTGCCTGTCTGAGCAGGTGCACTGCGCGCCCGCCGTTTGGGTGAATTAGCGGCAGCGTGCGCTCGATGATCGACATCGCGATGGTGAACGGCGGGTTGGACAAGATCAGGTCGTACGGTTGCCCGTCGCCCAGCCACTCGGCGAAATCGCCGCACCAAACGCGGTCACAACTGCCCGCCGACTCGAGCAGTTCGAACCGCTTCCGATCAAGCTCGACCGCGTGGATTTCGGCGAGCGGGTACCACTTGCGCAGCACGTCGGCGATCGCGCCCTTTCCTGCGCAGGGCTCGAGGATGCGCACCTTCCTCTCGAATGAAATGGCGCCCTGCCTATTGTCCAGTATTGAATGCCTCTTCAGCCACCCCGGCATCGTTCGCAAGATCGCTTCCGTTGCCCACTTTGGCGTTGCGTAGAAGTCGCTTTCGACGCTCTCGGCGCCACGGCCTTTAGCGCTCATGCCGCACCGGGCTTTCCGCGCCTCGTGCGCACCTCGCGCGCTTGGTGGCGCCTGTGGGGTGTCCGTGTCTTCTGTCCATTTGGTGCTCCGGTTGCAGGTGGGTGGTGATGGTCAGTTGGTCGAGTAGTCCGCGCCGAACGCGTC
>JANYLD010000026.1 GCA_025363835.1 Armatimonadota bacterium | reverse complement strand
TTACTTTTCTGGAGCGAGGCGTCGACCACAAGGCCTATGTTCCCGAAGTAGGCTTTCTCACCGACGCCCTCATGAAGCTCTACAAAATCAAGTTTGGGTGGGGGGTGCGAATTGAGCACATCTCGCGCTACCTCAACGACCGCTATTTCGGGCTCATCGAAGTTGAAACTCCGGATGACTTACGCCACAAGGCGCCTCAGCCGCTGCCGCCATGTAACCACAAAGCGGTGGGAGACTATTTAGCGATCGCCGAGCTAGTCTTTATCGACGAAGGCTCGCAAGGCACAGGCCCTCGTCCACAGCATGGCCTTTAGCCAACTCCGGCGTGGTCGCTTCCTCGCCTCGCATTTATTGTGGCAAGTCGCTGTAGCCCCTTCTGGGTCAGAGAGTAGCCCTTGCCGTAACCGTCGCGGATATCGCCCGTGATAACCCGTGGTCCCGGTCTCAAGTAGCCTTCCATGACAATGCTCCAGGCCGCATCCATGTAGATTCGCTCCAGATCAAATATGGGCAACGGCTCTTGGTCTTCTGGAACGTGTAAATTGCTGACAATCTCCAGCAGCCACGGCAGAAAGAGGTCGAAGTCGCGCGTGTGGTCCACGATATGGCGCTCGGTCTGCATTAGGTTTTCCGCAATGAACTTCCAGATGTACCGCTCCGCATCTTCCTCCGACTGAACCAACCTTCCACTCGTATCTTCAAACATCGTTCAACCATCGTATCACGCGGGCGACAGATTATAAGCCGAAGAGCTGCAACAGGTCTTTCATGACGGGACCCGCGGACTGCTCAAAGACTTCGTTGGTCAACACTTTGCCGTTCGCAATTTCGGTGATCTCGGAATCGCTAAGCTCCAACAGGTGTTGCCCTTGTTCCGGCCACAAACTCGTCAAGATTGTTCTTGCCTTTTCAATTCGATACAGAGAGCTGTTTTCCAGAATCTCAATGAGGCGTGTGCCAGGTTCGACCGGGCGGTACCACAGAAGATAGCCCTTGCCAATCCGCTCGTCATATGCCCGACTGAGAAGGAGGGCGCCGCCGATTACCGCCCTTAGGTCAAGGTTCCAGGTTTCCGCGCTTTTTGCCCCACTTTGTTTTTGCGCCCACGAAAGATACTCGTGGGTAACGGCCGCACATTCCGTAAACCGGTTGCTCTGGTCAGAGAGCGCAATCACCAATCTGCCGAAGCCGGCCAGAGACCGAGGCATACCTGATGCAATGATAATTTTGCACTTGGGGCCGGGCGTTCCAAAAAAACGTTCGTATAAGCGCGGCAACCACTGCTCGAGGTCACTTCTCATTTGCTCCAATGGCCAGTTAGGCGACAAGACTGAGTCCAGCTCTCGAATGCTCATTTTGCTAAGCCCCACAGGATATTCGTGATTGTCATTGCCGTCTCATGTCGAGACCTCCCGACTCCGAGGGCGAGCTACTCTTGGCGAGGTCCAGTGAGGACACATGGCCGTTGGAACATAAGCCGGGCGTACGCGACGATGCGGGGTCGCGACAGGTGGAAGCGGGTGGACAGCGGTTCTATTCAATCTTTTTTCGTCTCGGGTTCCAGATCTCGCGATCGAAATCATGGAATAACGACTCATAGGACCCCAGCCAGATGGCTAGACCTAGCGCGTAGGCCATAACCATAATTCCGGCCCTGACAGCTTGATTGGAGTAAGTGAGATAGGCTCCGAGCAGCAAAACCGAGTTGCCGACCGCTGACTTCAGGAGGCGTGTCCCGCGCAGGGCACGGGTACCGCCGATCAGCAGGACCAAGGCCCACCAAATCGCCCACGTTGGAAGATAGCTCAACCTGAGAAGGTCCCGAATATGTTCTTGGGTCATTAGCTTCCAGCCGGCATCGTCGGAATCGCCAACAAATCAGTCGCGATTGCATGCAGCGGCTGCCCGCCTGGCCTTGAGTACCAGTAGGAGGTGTGCGCAAACGTGGGCGCCAAATCCTTATTCCAGCTCCAAGCTTCTATATTGAAGCTCATGGCTTTCGTAAATGGGATCGGGTCGATCACGTTCCATCGGTGCACCACGGTGTTGCCTGCATTGACGGGCCCCTCCGCATGAGACTGCGCGTGATAGGGTCTGGAGAACAGTTTGGTCGAGCCCCATGCGTAGCCGTAGAAATCCTCACTCCCCGTCCCAAAGGTGCTGGGAAAGCTTTCATTGTCCACGAAGATCTTCTCGTCCCCCTCGCCCCACCAATCCTTCGAGGGATTGAAGACGTGGAGGGTATCACCGACCCATAGCCCTTCGCCCTGAGCAGAAAGGAGGTTGATGTCCCGGAAGGGCCGCGTCGGCTTTCGCTCAGCAGTCCATTGAGCGTGGAAGTAGTAGCTGCGGTCGTCAAATCGATAGGGTCCGGTCTTGATCTGAACAGCTACATCCACGGACGTATCGGCCAAATTCTTGATCATAAAGCTCGCGTAGCGGCGATAAGGCATTACGAACCGGCAAATCATCGCGCCGTCGTCTTCGATGCTAAAGGGAAAGGCTTCATAAGGGAATATGCCTGCCGCAGTTCCAAAGAAGTCGCCGAGCGGAGCCTCGATGCATTTCTCCCCGTCAAAAGTGCCTTCAAAGATGAGATTGCGGAGCACTGCAGGAGTGTTGGAGACGTCGCCAAAGTTGGACAACTTGAGCGAGAATTCATAGACCGCGCCTCCGCCTTTGAGTTCCACGTCGAGCGGTTTGTCCTTGGAGACTGTGGTCGCCGGCCGCGAAAACGTCTTAAGGTTGGAAGGCAAGGGCCTTAGCTCCGGATTCAGGAGTTCCTTTGAAATCTCGTCCAGCTCCGCAGACTTCACACTGAGTCGGGGGAAAGTCTCCACCTTTGTGCCCGGGGCGTAGGTCCGGTATCCGACGTGATAGTACAGGTCGCCCGGGTTCTTCGCGTTCGAAACCGTGATGATCAGCGACTTCGAATAGGGGATGGGAAAATACAGGTCGTGCCCCTCTCCGGCTGCGTAAGCCATCGGATCTCGAAACGGAGGAATCTCTCCATCGAGCAGCATGTGCAAAGGCGTCTCCAACCGCGGCGTTTCCTCTCCATCGAAGTAGAGGCGAACAAGGCCATCCGGATTGGCGGACCAAAACCGCACGACCGCGCCAGGCCCCTTCAAGTCTGCGAGAACATACTCCGTCCGGCCGTATCGGACGTAAGAGCGAACGTATTGGCCATGGTCGTCATTGGCAAACCAGTCGGCATTGCCCGGCGTCAAACTTTTGCGATCATAGCTGCTGGACTGCGCCTCTGTGTAGGCAGGCGATGGCCGCCGCGTTAGCCGGGTCATGTCCGTCATCTCTTGGAGCAGCGAATGGACGGTGACCTGAGCCATGCTCGAGCAGGCGAGCGAAGCCAGAACAGCGATGAAAAGGTAACGCCGAGTCATTTGCACCATGATAGTATAAGTCTCATGTCGCGCCTCCTCAATCGCATGAACACATTGCAGACTGTTCAGCGATACCAGGGGCTTGTCGGCCTTCTCCTTCTCTTCATCGCGGCCTTCTTTCTTTCCAAGGATTTCTTCACCTCCGACAACTGGGTAAACGTGCTCAAACAAGTCGCCATCCCCGGCACGTTGGCGATCGGAATGACCTTCGTTATCCTCACCGGAGGCATCGATCTTAGCGTCGGCTCCCACCTCGCTCTCATCAACGTCATTGTTGCGGCGTGGTTAAAACACGGTACGGGGCTCGGGGAAACCATAGCCTATTCCCTGTTCATAGCAACCACCATCGGCGCGTTTATCGGCTGGATCATCGGGGCAACGAAACTGCAGCCTTTCATCGTCACCCTCGCCGCCATGGTGACCCTCCGAGGCATCGCTTACGTCTACTCGAACCGCACGATGATCTCCGGCTTCGAGGACAAACTCGGCGGCTTCCAGCAGAGCTACTTTCAGCTTCCTGTTTCTGGCTGGATTCTCATTTTCACCACCATCCTAAGTGGAGTCCTCCTCGCGCGCAGCATCTTCGGCCGGCACGTTTACGCGATCGGCGGCAATCAGGAGGCCTCTCGACTCTCCGGCGTTCCTGTAAACAAGACGCGCATTGCCGTTTACGCCCTCAATGGCCTTTGCGTCGGCCTTGCGGCCGTCCTCTTCACCGCCCGCACGAACAACGGCGCCCCCAGCGCCGGACTGGGCTATGAGTTAGATGCCATAGCCGCCGTCGTTGTCGGGGGCTCGTCTCTCGTCGGCGGGATTGGAAACGTGTTCGGAACCTTTCTCGGGGCCCTGTTTATCGTCTGCATCAACAACGTCCTTCAGCTAGGCGGGGTCGATACGAATATCGCCCAAGGCTGGAAAGGGCTTATTATCCTGTTAGCGGTTTACATGCAAAACCTTGGCAGGCAGTGACGCGTAGTTGCGTGGCGCATCGTCTAGGTCAACATAGATTCGGAGAGTTATTAATCATGAATATGCGATCCAAGATCGGATTTATTGGAGCCGGCCTCGCGCTGGCGTTGGCCGGCTGCAACGGCAGCTCGTCGGGCACAGCCACAGCCGGAGGCGGCAACGCCACCGCGGCGAACAACAGTTCCCTACCCCTCGTTGCTTTCTCCCAGGCCAATAGCCAGGACCCTTGGCGGCAGGTGTTTGACAAAGACACCAAGGCCGAGGCGGCCAAATACACGAGCGACATGCAGTTCGAGGAGCAAGAGGCCGAAGACGACGTTAATAAGCAAGTCGGCGTGATCGACACATTCATGGTCAAGAAACCTAAGGTCCTTCTCGTCAGCCCCGTAACCGAAGCCGTACAGACCGAAGTCGAGAAGGCCCACGACGCCGGCGAGTTCGTCATCCTTCTCGATCGAAGCGTTCCTGGAACCAAATGGGACGTCTACGTGGGAGGCGACAACATGGCGATCGGCCGCCAAGCCGGAGACCAGATGGGCAAGTTGCTCAACGGAAAAGGCACCGTCCTCATGATTCGAGGCACCGCAGACGCCAAGCCCACCAAAGACCGGGGCAACGGGTTCATGGAGTCGATGAAAAAATTCCCTGGAATTAAGGTTATCGTCGGTGACGACTGTGGATACCAGCGGGGTAAAGCCCAGACCTTCATGGAGAACTTCCTCCAGCAGAAGCAGCCATTTGATGCCGTCTACGCCCACAACGACGAAATGGCGATCGGCGCTTACCAGGCGATGAAGGCCGCAAACACGCCCAAGAAAGTCATCATCGGCATCGACGGCTGCCAGAAGGAGATGATCGAGCACATCAAGAACGGCGACATCGACGCCACCTTCATGTACCCCGATCCCGGTCCCAAGGGCGTGGATATCGCCGATGACTTCTTGAAAGGCAAGAAGCCCACGGATAAGAACATCTTCCTGCCCACGGAGATGGTCACCAAGGACACCGCGGACGCCTACGAGAAAGAGCATCCCAACCTGGCCGGGTGATGCGATCTCGGATCTCGGATCTGGGATCTAAGATCTGAGATCTGGTATCTGATATTTGAGATTTGGAATTTGGGAGGTTGAAGCTTTCTGATTCGTTGAATCTTGGATCTCGGGAACCGCATCAACGATCCGAGATCCGAGATCCGAGATCGAACGATCTGCTGCAACCAAGCAACAGTAACGTCGGCAACAGCCACTTTGCTGGCCTATGATGGTTACGGTGCTTATAAAGGACGAGGAATTAGTTAAGGCTGAAGCAGAAGCCTGGCACAAAACCCACTACCGGTCCGAGTGGTTTGTTGGCCGGACTCTTGTCTACGGCATTCTCGTCACCGCTCTCGCCATTTATTTCTTCTGGGATGCGACCCGGTGGTCCCCATCTCGAAACGAAATGCAGATTGGCAGCGCCGTCTGGATCGCGCTCTTAGCCCTCGGCCTCATGTTCTATGACTTCCGGGTCCGGCTCGCCAACGAAACGTGGGGGGACGTCTTCCGACGAATCCACAAGCACCTCGCGCTGAGCGTCCTGACCTTCCTCATCGCCCTCGCCGCCACACTTGCGGTTCACACTGCCGCGGTTGGCATTGCCAGCGAGATTTCGCCGATCCCGACGCCGGTCATCATCACACAAGCGCCTATCAAACAACCTATTCCTACAGTAACGGTCATCAAATCCAAGCCGCCCGCCAAGAAGATCAAGGCGCCGATCAAGCCTCCCGCTTCTACGACTCTGAAACCCAAGCCAAACCGGTTGTAAAGAAAACCGCGCCTACAAAAGCCCCCACCAAGGCAAAGGCCCTTACAAAACCCAAGCCCGCGCCTGCAAAGAAGAAACTGGCTCCAAAGCATGTGGCGAAGACCCCGAAGAAGAGTCCCATTAAGAAGAAACTCACGGCGGCGCAGAAGCGAAAGCTTCAGGCCAGGAAGCATAAGCGAATAGGCACGATGGCAAGTTCTTTCACCACGGCTCGCTCGCAAAGGTTCTACCAGCCCGAAGCGACGGCCGACTAGGTTGCGCCGCGAACGTTCTTCAGGAAGAAAGCGCCCAGGGCAAAACACAGCGCGGCGAAGACAAACAGGGCGGAATATCCTGCGATGGGATAGTGGACAACCTGGTCCGTAGCGGACGTGGCCTTGAGGGTCCCAAAGGCTCCGATGAGAAACACCGCAATAGGCGCCCCAATCGTTTGGGGAAGGGTCATGGCGATGTGCCAGACCGCCATTTCCTTTGCAGCATTACTCTTGGTGGGAAGGACGTCGGTGCCAAGTGCCCAGTCGACGCTGGTGTAAGCGCCAAACCCCAGCCCGAACAGAATTCCCGCCAACAAGACCTCGTTTATCGTGCGACAGAAAACAAAGACGACACACATAGCGGCAATCATCGTGTTCGCGATATAGACCACCCGCTTGCGGCCAATCTTGTCCGAAAGGTTGCCACCATAGATCCCGCTGACCGACGAAGTAAGGAGGATGACGCCGGTAAGTTCAGAAGCCACCGCTCCCGCATGGTCTTGCGGGATACCGATCACATCGACGAAGTAGTAATTGATGAATGGCAAGATGCCGTAAAAGCCAAGCATCACGAGGGCGCGTGTGATCCAAACCCACGCAAAATCAGGGTAGGTCTTCGGATTGATGTAGAGGCTCTTTATATACGGCCCCCACTCAAGTTTCGAAGGGGGAGTAGGCAACGCGGTCTCTTTAATCCCAAAGATCGTCACCAAGGCCGCTCCGCTTAAGAAGAGCGAGAGGACGAGATACTTGATCGCCTCTGGCGCGTGCTCCAGCAATAGCCCACATCCGACCGCGCCAAACAGCGTCCCCGCTTGAGACATGAGCGCCATATATCCGCTTGCTCGACCGCGTTGGTCTTTAGGAATGAGGTCGGGAATCACACCGCTATAGGCGGCGGTGGCGATATTGTTTCCAAGCTGGACCACCATATAGGCGAGCATAAAGAGCACAAAGCTGCCGTGGGCAAGCAGATGAGCGTCCGCGGCAATTGTTCCTTCATGAGCCGGGTTCCCCTGGGTAAGCGTATGCCGGTTCGCATAGGCGACGTACATGAGGAAAAGACCTGCGAGATTGACAGCTAGGCCCGTTGCAATGAATGGCCTTCGACGGCCCCAGTTCGAGGCGCAACGATCACTGAGTGCTCCTACGATCAAGGGAACCGCGATCGCGATGATCGCAGCCAGGGCGGTGAGCAACCCGATGGCAGGGACTCGGTAGACCGGCGCAATCGCGGCAACCTCGTTCGGCAACAGGACAACGATAAGGGCGCCCCACAGGAAGTTGGTGCCGAACCAGAAGGCGCTTACCGCAACCTGCTCCCAAACCGTCAGATGCCGGCCGTGATAGGGTGAGCTGATCTCGGCGACGACTTCGTCATCGAGGTGAACCTGCTTCTCTCGCGGGGAAGGTGAGATGGGGCCCTTCGGCGTCTCCGTAGAGCTTGAATCGGTGTTAACTGGTGGCCTCCTGCATTTCGAGCCCTTTCTTTAGCCGGGCCATCGCGTAATCGTAATCCTCTTGGTCGTCCACGTCGTAAGCAAGCTCTGGCGGCACACCGAGGACCGCGCTGCCCGTTAAGTGGAGCATCGACTGAATTTTCCTCTCGACATCCGCAAGCGTCAGACTCTTTGAGAGCCACCGAGCCACGAACAACGGCCCTAGCAATTTGGCCATCCCGAGCTTGCTCTTGCGCTGTTCTACTACCTTTTCAATATGCGGGCGAGACTTTTGGAGAGCCTCGCGAGACATGAGAAACATGCCTCCGAGAGTGTAAGAGCCACCCTTCAGATCTACAAAAGTCGAGGGGCTGCCTGGAAACCGCTCTTCAAACTCATGCTTCTGGATGAGTGGAATTAAAATGTCTTTGTCGTCTGGCAGCGACTCCAAATACTTCGCCACGATGCCGCCTGTAAGGAAGGGCATGTCTGTTGGAACGACAAGGACCTTGTCCGAAGTCGATCCGACTTTCGAGAGATAGTCCAGGCCTAGAAAGAGGTTGTCCGGCAACGACATGCCCGATTCAACAAGCCCACTGGCTAGCGCCGCATCCTTGTGACTAAGAACTTCGGGGGTCCCAACGACAACCGTCTGGCCCACCTTGCCAGAGTCAGCGAGGGCGTTCAAGGTGCGAGCAAGCATCGTCTGGCCGCCAAAATCGATGAGCGCCTTGGAGTCCGTGCCGACTTGCAAAGAAAACGGCGGAGCTATGAGCCCACCGGCGGGGAGGATCGCGTCGTAGCTAGCCACGGACTTTCAGTATCCCACAGTGTCTATTCACTCGGCTGGGCATCACGACCTGATGTGATGTTGCGACCGAGTGTTTGCTGCGTCAGAAAGCTGCATCCGCTTCCCGACTTGGAAATTGTTTCCCCAAATATCTCGCACCTAATCAATTGCACTGAATCCACCCGTCGTCTTGGGCACGGGTGGATTCAGGGCGCGCTTGATTAGAAAATAAAGGGACACTCGAGCACCGTTTGCGGAGAATAAATCGATCACCTTCTGATCGTTCTGCTCATAAGCGAGCGTCATTGGAGTTTCTCCGGAGTTGTCCCGGTAATTCACGTCCACCCCACGCCGGACAAGCTCCTTGATGATTCCAAGATCAACATGACCCAATACAGCGTGGTGAAGTAAGTTGTAGTCGTTAGTCGATTGGATGACCGTCACGTCGTGGGTCTTCGAAAGGAGGAGCTCTGAGATCACGTTATCGCCCTTTTCAAGGCTGCGG
>JANYLD010000020.1 GCA_025363835.1 Armatimonadota bacterium | reverse complement strand
CGGTTACGGTCAGTGAAGGTCACTGCGCCGCCGTAGTTAACAGGAGCGACGCTACCGATGAACTCTTCGGTACCAGCAACGCCAGCCGAGCGAGTACGGTACACGTCGTAGCTCTTAGCGCCGACAGTGGCCGAGATCGCGATCGTCACTTGCTGGCCATCAGCAGCGATGGTCGCCGTGGTGGATTGAGCAGGAGACGAAGCGCCGCGGTCGTTGCGAGAAACCACTTTGTACAAGTAGGTTTCGTTAGCAGCGAAGTCCGTAGGGACGACACCAGCAGGAACAGTTGCCAGAGCGGGAGTACCGATCACAGGCGCGTTAGGCGACTGCTGATTAGGAAGACCTGGGTCGATGCGTTGTGGAGGACGCAAGAAGACGTTTGGCTTCATGCTGATCGTACCAGCAGAGCTGACGAACTCACGGAGGACGAAGCCGGCTTTGCCGTCAGCGACACCCATGTTGTTGATCCGCTCTTTAGGGTAGAAGATCTTGCTGAACGCGCTGAGGGCAGCAGGCTCAAGGTGCATGTCGCTGGCCATGCCGAAGTTTTCGAACACAGCTAAGGCTGCATCTTCAACGTCGTCGTGGACAAGGCTAGAACCGCGAACGTCTTTGTAGTTCGCTTTGTCGATGCCGAAGCCTTGGAAGTCGCCAGCTTGCTGCTGAACGTCGACGCCGCCGCGGAGCAACTGCTGTTGCAGACCGTTCATGCCGATGCTCGAGCTTGGGATAGCAGCGATGTGACCATCGTGCTCGCCGTTGTTCGAGAACCAAGCGTTACCCCAGTACATCTCACGCTCGATCGACTTGAGCAGCCACAGCGTACCTTCGCGGGTTTGCTGAGCGACAGCGTCGCCAGAGTGAGTGCGCACGAGCATCATCGGGTGGGTCACTTTGCGCTTGGTACCGAAGTACACGATGCGCTGAGTGTCACGGATGTACGTGCTGTCTTCTTCACCAGGCGTACCGCCTTCAGCGAAGTAAGGGGAAGCGTTCGAGCCGTAGCCAACCAAGCGGTTGTACTGCTCAACAGTAGCGAAAGCCTTGTCGGTTGGCACCGACGGCCAGAACACGAGGTTCTTCTGCTCGAAGGTCACGCTTTTCAGAGTGGCTTCAAGGCTTTCAGCCTGGAGGACGCCGCCACCAACCAGCGAGCCAGGAGCTCCGCCAGCAGGATAGCCAGCAGTAAGAGCCTTGGACAGGTCTTCTGCTTCTTTGTTGGTCAGGTTGCCCTGGAACACGCCGCCTTGGAGCGCCTGACCTTGATCGAGAAAGTTACCTTGCATTGTCTAATCCCTTCTTCTAAAGTTCAGTTACTTCAAGTTGATGCCGCGTTCGGCCAACACTGAATAGTCCTTCATCTCAACCCGCGAGATGACTTGGGAGTCAACTCGTGAATCACCACCTCTTTGCATGTCAAACAGCTGGTTCAGAGCGCCAGCATGCGTAAGAGCAGGCGTAGCAGCTGCGGCAGCGGGTTGAACATCTTCGCTAGACTTGGCTAGCGGAGCGAGACCTGAAACAGACGAGCGAGCAACAGGCGCGCCGACTAGTTTCGCGATCATGCCTTCGAGTTGACCAAGGCGGTCACCAAAAGACTTAGCCATCACTTCTTCGACTTGGGCCGTGATCGACTTGGTCAAAGCTTCGACGTTGATTGACTCAGATTTAGTCATACTTGGAGCAGAAGCTTTAGCAGCCTTCTTGTCTTCGTACTTTTTCATCTTAGCTTTCATCTTCTCGGCTTTTTCGTCGTCCATGTCGTCATCATCGTCTTCGTCGGAATCCTTGTCTTTCGACTTGTCATCCTTCTTGTCGTCTTTGTCTTTGCCGGCAGCGAAAGGGTTCTCGCCTTTTTTCGTGTGCTCGGTGCCTTCTTCAGGCTCAGACTTAGCTTCGGCTTTCTTAGCGTCTTCTGGCTTCAAGACAGACTCGCCTGCGCTGTGGCCAGGAAGGTCGCCGTTGGCGCCCTCTGGACGCAGTTTAGCGTCTTGAAGAGAGATGTCGCTTTTAGCGAGCGTGTCGATGGTGGCCAATTCTTTGATAGCCGCATCGATAGCGCCGCTAAGCGATTTGAGTAGTTGTTCGTCCATGGCGTATCCTCCGCGACCATCTGGTCGAAGTTACTGCTGGAACGTGGGCCACCGGTACTTTCTACGCACTGTGCAAAGTGCAAGAGATGCCCCTGAGTCCATTCCCTGTCCAAGGCTACCCAGTTCACAAGCTGCTGGTATGCGTGGAAGGCGACGCCGGCCTTAAGTCGACCCTCGTGGACATCGGCTACCTCTCTGAAGTCGAAGCTCGTTTGAAAGACCTCGGTTGCGCTGTTGAGATCTACCTCTGCGCTACCACGACTCAGCCAGTCGACCAAGACATTGTCGGCGGTACTTTCAACGCTGGCGCTGCAACTC
>JANYLD010000006.1 GCA_025363835.1 Armatimonadota bacterium | reverse complement strand
GCACCATATTCGGCCCGCCAATGCTCTACGAGATTCCGGCGCGTTTCTAAACTCAACACTGACCTCCATTTGGGTCAGGTTTTTATATGAGTCTTCCATTTCATTTCGGTCAGGTTATTGATGAGGCAGAGCGTTTGCTTGACTCTGGGGGTTGGGATGGGGCACAATATGGGCTCGTTTGGCGGTTGTAGCTCAGGGGTTAGAGCGCCTGACTGTGGCTCAGGAGGCCGGCGGTTCAAGACCGCTCAGCCGCCCTCGTTTGGTAAATGGTAAATGGTAAATGGCCGGAAGGCGGGCTGGAACCATTTACCATTTGACCTCGGAACTCGGAATGAAAGTTAACTCCCCGTTGATACGTTTCCCGTCGCACTAGTGCGATCGAGGGCTTTCCTCCACCCTTTCGGGGTGGTGTCCGAGAGGGTGGAGCTTCCGGTGGTGTCGCTGGGAAACGCTCTACCACCGGCTACCTTCGTCTTACCCCTTCGGGGTAGCTCGATGCGATTAAGGGGCTTTGGTCTCCAATAGTGCGGTGTTGAGTTGACCTTTGGGGGCGTAGCTCAACGGTTAGAGCGCGTGCCATATAAGTGCATGATCCTGGTTCAACTCCAGGCGTCCCTATTCTCTTTCTGCTGGTCGGTAAACTCTGGTGGCTTGGCAAGAGATGTTTTGTCATTCCGAGTTGGTCCGAGAATCGAAGGCCTGACAGGAAGCGGCGCGGTGCTTGTCCTAGCATTCCGACGACTACAGTCAGTTCCCTCGACTCGGGGACTCGCTCGGGATGACGAAAAGTAGTTTCGGGCCATTTACGATTTAAGATTTACCACTTACATTCCCCATGCTAGACAAGCTCCTGGATATTGAAAAGCGCTTCGAACAGATCGAGGCTAGTTATAACGATCCTGAGGTTGTAGCGGACCATGAGGCGCTGCATCGGCTGGGGAAGCAGCGGGCGGATTTGGAGCCCATCGTGGCGGTTATTCGCGAATATAAGCGGACTCTTGATGCGCTGAAGGATACGGAGACGATGCTTCAGGACCCGGAATATCGGGACCTTGCGCAAGAGGAGTTGGAGCCGCTGCGGCAAAAGGTGGTGGACCTCGAGCTGAAGCTTAAGACAATGTTGGTGCCAAAGGATCCACACGATGACCGGGCGGTGATTATCGAGGTTCGGCCGGCGGCGGGCGGGGACGAGGCGGCGATCTTTGCGAATGAGCTCTTCCGGATGTATCTGCGCTATGCGGAGCGGCAGAAGTGGAAGGCTGAAGTCGTTGAGCATGAAGAGACCGGCATTGGCGGCATTGAGCGGGCCTCGTGCAAGATCGACCGGCTTGGCGCGTATTCGCAGCTAAAGCACGAGAGCGGCGTGCACCGGGTGCAACGGGTGCCGGCTACGGAAAGTCAGGGGCGAATTCATACCTCTACTTGCACGGTTGCGGTTTTGCCCGAGGCGGAGGAGGTGGACGTTGAGATCAAGAACGACGATATCGAAGTTTCAACCTACCGATCCTCCAGCGCGGGCGGCCAGCACATGCAGAAGAACGAGACGGCGATCCGGGTGATCCACAAGCCGTCCGGGATCGTTGTGACGTGCCAGGACGAACGAAGTCAGCAGCAGAACAAGCTGAAGGCTATGGCGGTCTTGCGCGCGAAGCTTTATCAGGCGGAGATCGAGAAGAAGGAAGCCGAGCGGGCGGGGATGCGGAAGGGGCAAGTTGGGTCGGGGGACCGGAGCGAGAAGATTCGGACTTACAACTTCCCGCAGAGCCGGATCACGGACCACCGGATTGGGAAGGATATGCACAACATGATCACTTTCATGGATGGCGATATCCAGGAGATGATCGATGCGCTCGTGCAGTATGAGCAGGCTCGGAAGCTTTCTGAGGTTGAGGGCGGGGACGAGGTGTTGTGATTTTTACCCCCAGCCCCGGGGAGGGACTGGGGGATCGGCGCTTTAGACTGGTTCAAGGGCGTCGACTCGGACGACCATGACGGTGCAGTTGTCGCTGCCGCCGCCGGAGAGGGCTCGGGCTACGAGGCGCCAGCAGGCCTCGGCTGGGGCGTAGGTTCGGAGTTGGTCGGCGATGGTGTCGTCGTCCACGTGGTTCAGGAGGCCGTCGGAGCAGAGGAGGAAGAGGTCTCCGGGTTGGAGGTCGGCGCTTTCGATGTCACCGATGACGTCTCCTTCGGTTCCGATCGCTCTTGTGAGGACGTGCTTGTAGGGGTGGGTTTCGGCTTCGGTGGCGGTGATTAGGCCGCTTCTCATGGCTTCGTCGACCCAGGTGTGGTCGTGAGTGAGCATGAGCATCTCGCCGTTTCTGAGGCGGTAGATACGGGAATCTCCCACTTGGCAAGTGTAGGCCTTGTCTTGAATGAGGATGAGGCCGCTAAGGGTGGTGCCCATCCCTCGGCGGGCGGGGACGGAGCGGCCGACATCGACCACGAAGCGGTTGGCGGCGGTGACGGCGGACTGCATGGCCACAGCGGGGTCGTCGCTTGGGTGGTGGAGATAGACGTCGATGAAGGTCTTGGTCGCTAGCTCGCTGGCGATTTGGCCGGCGGCGTGGCCTCCCATGCCGTCGCAGACGAGAAAGACTAGGCCTTTCGAGGCGATGGTTGAATCGTCCTCGGAGACGTAGTATTCGTACTTGTCCTCGTTGTTTTCGCGGACGCGGCCGAGGTCTGTCTTGCAAGCGACGGTGACCTTTGGGCGGACCCGAAGCTCCACGCTGGGTGATATCTGGTCGACTGCGTATTCGGCGGTGATTTCTTCAGGCATTAGATAAGTCCTAAGCTACCGTTTGGACCTCGCGGTAGGCAAGAATTCCCGATTGTGCAAGAGGATGATTTCGACCCGCTCTCCGGGATCCACCGGTAGTCCTGAAAGATCGAGCTTGCGATCCGCGGGGACAATCATTTCAATTCGCTCAGGTTCCATTTCTTGAGTATAAGTCCGGTTTACGAGCCTTTACGACTTTGGGTTCACCCTAATTTGAAATTCCATGCTACCGAGCCTGATTACGTCTTGGGGGGTGACGAGCGTTCGCATGTTGGGGGCGAGTTTGGCATCGTTCAGCATGGTGCCGTTGGTGCTGCCGAGGTCGGTGAAGAAGATGCCTTGGTCGGTGACTTCTATTTGGCCGTGGCGTCCGGAGATGTAGGGGTCGGGGACGCAGACGTCGTTGTCGGCTTTGCGGCCGAAGCTGTTGACGCCGTTTCTGAGCGGTAGCTCCTTCCCTTCTCCCACGAGTTGGGCGGGAGGAGCCTCTACGGCGGGCGCAGCGGCCATGGCGGCGGTCTTGTTGCTGGCGAAGGCTTGAGTGGTGTTGCCTCCGGAGCCGACGCCAGGCATTGAAAGCTTTAGCTCGACTCCGCCGAGGGAGATGGTGTCTCCGCCTTTGACAACTCGTTTCTCTCCGGCATTGACGGGTTGGCCGTTGACTTTCGTGCCGTTGGTGCTGCCGAGGTCCTCCACGACGATTTGGTCGTTGGCGTTGGTGACTTGGGCGTGGCGGCGGCTGATTCTAGACTCGACGATCTGGATATCGCCTTCGCGGCCGATGGAGCTTGTGCCGGGCCTGAGTGGGTGTTCTCGACCGGAGGAGTCCACGAGGACCGGGAGCTGGACGGCGGGGGCGCCGAAGGCGTCGGCCGGGAGGGCTTTATCGAAAATGAGGCCGCATTCGATGCAGAACATCACGCCAGGCGGGTTGAAAGTCTTGCAGACGGGGCATTGGGTGGGCTTGATGGTGGCCGTGGCGTTGAGGGATGGTGCGGTACCCATCACTGTCTTGTTCGGATCGAGGCTGGGCGCCGTACCGAGTTGCGTCCGATTGGGATCGTTTGACAGCACCTGTGTTTGGTTGGGATCGTTCATCAATTACAAGCCTTGGACGTGTAGTCTACGCCGGTTTGTTACTGGAAGGCTTTTCATACATGATCCACCAGTAATGGAAGCCCATGTGGATTTGTATGTTATCCATTCCCTGCGTGAGGTCTTCGAGTTCCTCTCTTGAGTAGTAATTCTTGAGAACCTTGTGCTCTTCGCCGTGCTTGTCTTCTCTCAGCCGGTAGGTGTCCGGGTTGCCGGGCTCTTGTACGAAGCGTCCGCCGAGGTTTGGATCGTAGTTGTTGTCTGCCATGAATACTCGGGAGCCTGGTTCCAGGCGGTTGTAGACTCCGATAAGGAACTCTTTGAGGCGCTTGCGGGATACGTGGGAGAGCCAGAAGCAAGCGAGAAAGCCGTTGAACGTTCCGGGGACTTGATCTAGGGCGAAGGCGTCGGCTATCTGAAAATTGACCTTCTCCAGGGGTTTCGTCTTGGCGATGGCGAGGGTTTCTTCGTTAATGTCGGTTGCGGTGATCGAGTTGGCGACAGATGCGGCGTGGACTGTCCACCAGCCGGTTCCGGCGGCTACCTCGAGAACGTCTCTGCCTGCCAGCCAACTTCGGACCGCGCGGGCTTGCTCCTCGAGTTCGAAGAGCCGGGCAGCGTCGGGCCGGAAGTAGATCACTTCGTATTCCGGGGCACGACTTCGGTAGTACTCGGCGAGGTCAGTGGACATCGCTTCTATTTTGCTGCCTGTTGGAGTCTTGCCTGGCAGGTGGCTAGGTCTAGTCCTTCGATGCGGAGAGTCTTATTGCGGCTGGTCAGGCCTTTGATGACGGTGACTCTTGTGTTAGCAAGGTCTAAGAGGCCAGCGATAAGTTTGCAGACGGCGGCGTTTGCTTGGCCGTCGGTGGGGGACGCAGTGACCCAGACCCTTATGGAGTTGTCGGGCTGGACTTGAATTCTGATTTGGCTGGAACGGGGGGTTACTCGGACTTCTAGTTCCGCCGACATTGGAATTAGATCTGGCCGTCGATGACGGCCCGGATGCTTTCACTGGGTTCTCCAGATGTGGTGTCTTGTATGGAGTCCACTTCGGTCAGCTTTCGCATGTAGTTTTCGAGGACCGTTCTAAAGTCGGTTTGTATTTTTTGGCGATCCATGCGCGTGCGCTCAAGCTCCCAGCGGAGGTCGTTGATCTTTGCTTGGTACTGGCGGGTGGTCTCCTCGGCCGTGCGGTGAGCTTTGGCGACGACGGCATCGGCTTCTCGCTGGGCGGCGCTACGGACGTCGTCGGAAGCTCTCTGGGCGACGATGAGGGCGTCTTTGACAGAACTCTCGTTGGCCGCGAACTTGTCGATAATGGCTTTCTGTTTTCGGATTTGGCTCTGCGCTTCATCAAGTTCTTCTAGCAAGCCGTTCATCTCAGTTTTCACTCTCGAGAGGAGGACGTCTACTTGAGAACGGTTATAGCCGAAGAGGGCAGTACCGAGATTGGCGTGATCGATTTCGAGAGGGGCTAGTCTTTCCATGAAACAAAACCTGGCAGGTAATTCTAATATTGTCCTACGCAAGTTGTATCAAACTCCGCGCAAGGCTATTAGAATTATGCTCCTCCTGGGCCCCCGTTTGGGCCATTCATTGGAATTTGCCCTTTCAGCTTCTTGTCAATGCGATCCAGGTTTGTCTTGGCGGAACCGTCTTGAGGGGCGAGCGCGAGGTAGGCGGTCCACACCCGTTTTGCGTCTGCCAACAGGTTCATTTTCTCATAAGAATGAGCTAATTCCCGATAGACGTTTGGATGGGGGGACGGAGTCAATTTGAGGAGAGGCTCCAGCAAAGGCGGCACTTTAGCGTAGACCTGTTTCCGGTAGTAATACATGGCTTCCATGTAAGGCCCATCGGGGTCTCCGGGATTCTTTTGCCGGAAAGCAATGTACGTGGCGAGCGCCCCCGCCGGATCGTTGGTGCTTTCTTGGAGCCAACCGAGGGTGTCGCAGCTATCGAAGTCGTACGGGAATATCTGCGTTTCAAAGCGCAGAAGCATGATGGTCGGCAGGTATTCGCCGTGCTCGTACCATAGGTCGGCTTGCTGGGAAATCCGGGTAGTGGCGCCGTACCAAATGGAATCCAGGCGTTGCTGCTCGGTGACTTGCACGGCGGGTGAACCGGTGCGGTGTCTTTGCCGGAGGGCAAGGGGTACGGATTCGAGTTGTTGTCCGGGCTTACTCTTCCGTGCAGATATCCCGACTGGGACGGACGTGCGAGCCACGTTAGAGACGGAAGTGCGACTTTGGGCTCCCGTAGAAGCTGCCAGGAGCAGTCCTGCGGCAAGAGCCGCCCACTTGGTTTTGTTCATGCTTGCTCCAATGCTTTCTGCAGGAGATCCTGCACCATCTCGGGATTCGCTTGTCCTTTGCTCTGACGCATAATCTGACCGACCAGGAAGCCCTTGACGTTCACTTGCCCCCCTTTATACTTGGCTACGGCATCAGGGTGGGTCTTTAGGACCTCCTCTATGATGCTCGTGAGTTGGCTTTCGTCGCTGATTTGCACGGCTCCGCTTTCTTTCACGATCTGAGCGGGCATACGGCCGTCTTTGACCATGGCAACGAAGACGTCCTTACCCATCTTGCTCGTAATCTGCCCTTCCTTTTTGAGTTTGGTGAGCTCGACGATGTGGGCTGGCGTGACCCGGCTTTCTCTTGCTGGGATGCCGGTTTCGTTGAGGTGCTTTGCGAACTCGGAGACCATTTCGTTACGGATGAGGCGGGGATCGCCACCGAGCTTTACAGCTTCCTCGTAGAAACGGGACCATTCGGGGTCAACGAGGAACTCCCACGATTCTTTGCGGTCGAGGCCGTAATCTTTTTCGTATCGCTGACTCTTGGAGAGCGGAAGCTCGGGGAGGCTCTTTCTTAGACCTTCGATGTAGGCGTCATCGAAGACCATGGGGATGAGGTCGGGGTCTGGGAAATAGCGGTAGTCGTTTTCCGTTTCCTTGATCCGCATGAGATAGCTTTCTTCTTTCTGCTCGTTCCAGCCTCTTGTTTCTTGGAGGACTTTCTCCCCTTTCTCTAGGACTGCGGCTTGGCGACTTGTTTCGTAGCCCACGCCCAGTTGAACGCTCTTGAAGGAGTTGAGGTTTTTCAGTTCCGTTTTGGTTCCGAGCTTTTCGGCGCCTTTGAGTCTTACGGAGATGTTCGGCTCGCAGCGGAGGGAGCCTTCTTCCATCTTGCCGTCGCAGACCCCGAGGTAGAGCAGGATTTGTCGAAGTTGGACGAGGTAGTCCTTGGCTTCTTCGGCGTTCTGGATGTCGGGTGGGAACTCGGAGACGATCTCCATGAGTGGGACGCCCGCCCGGTTGTAGTCGATGCCCGACTCACCGGTGGGCAAGTGCATGAGCTTGCCGGTGTCCTCTTCCAGGTGGACCCGCCTTATGCCTACGCGTTTGACGCCGCCGTCGCTGGTAGGAATCTCTATATAACCGCCGTAGCCGAGCGGGTTGGTGTCTCCATACTGGCTGACTTGATAGCCCTTAGGGAGGTCGGGATAGAAATAGTTCTTCCTGTGGAAGATGCTGCGCATAGCGATGGTGCAATTGAGGGCAAGGGCGGTGCGAACGACCATCTCGACGGCGGCGCGATTAGGGACGGGGAGGGTTCCTGGAAGACCGAGGCAGATCGGGCACGTCCGAGTGTTCGGCTGGCCTCCGAAGGCGACAGAACAGCGGCAGAACATTTTGGAGCGAGTCGCCAACTCGGCGTGGACCTCCATTCCGATGCTCGGGATGTAGCTTTGCATGCGTGGCTGGTGAGTTTACTTTGGGTGGGACAGCCTATGCCGAACGCGGCGCTGGAACCAGAATCGGTTTGACTCCGCGTTCGGCGCAGTGCATGTTTGGGGCGTGGATTGCCTATCGAGTTATGTTCGCCGCTCTCGCAAGCGAGTGCGTGCCCGGCATAAATCCAGTTGTTCCCGTCGTCCCAGTGGTGAGCCCCGTCGTTCCGGTAGTGCCGGTTGTTCCCGTGGTTCCGGTCGTGAGGCCGGTGGTTCCAGTGGTTCCAGTAGTTCCTGTAGTGCCGGTGGTGAGACCTGTTGTCCCCGTGGTGCCGGTTGTTCCAGTGGTGCCCGTCGTGAGACCGGTTGTCCCAGTCATGCCGGTTGTTCCAGTGGTGCCCGTCGTGAGACCGGTTGTCCCAGTCGTGCCGGTTGTAAGTCCAGTGGTTCCAGTTGTCGCGGTAGTTCCAGTCGTTAAGCCGGTCGTACCCGTTGTCCCTGTCGTCCCCGTTGTCAAGCCGGTAGTGCCAGTCGTGAAGCCGGTCGTTCCCGTTGTTGCTGTTGTCCCGGTCGTTAGACCGCTTGTTCCAGTTGTCGCAGTAGTTCCAGTCGTGAAGCCGGTCGTTCCAGTGGTGAAGCCCGTGGTTCCAGTCGTTCCAGTGGTGAGACCGGTCGTTGCGCTCGTCGATCCGTTGGTGCTTGTTGCGCTTAAGCCGGTGGTTCCGCCGGTGGCCGTGCCGTTAGGCGAAAAGCCGCTCGAAGAGGACATCCAGTTCCCACTTCCCCCACAACCAATTAGTAGCATCATCGAGCCAGTTATCACAATTACCGCACTAAGTTTTAGATTCATCGTAAATCTCTCCGGTCGCCAAAGGGCGAATACGGAGTTCGACGAGAACCCGACAAGAGGGGTTTGTCCGCTTTTTGGCTGGTAAAGTTACCGGGTAAGGCTCGGCCAGATTGTGCCCTTATAACGACGGGTGAGCGTAATAGTTTGAGCGCAAAGGCAGCTCGGCCAAAACTGAGAACGGGAGGCGCTAGGCGCCTCCCGTTCGTTCAGGTAGCTAAGCCAAGCGACTAGCCAGTGGTCTTTGGAGCGGTTGCACCGCCCTTGGCGCCTGCCGTGGTGGCGGGAGCTGCCGCACCGGCGGTGGCGGCGGGTGC
Source organism: Armatimonadota bacterium (assembly GCA_025363835.1). Lineage (GTDB taxonomy): Bacteria > Armatimonadota > Fimbriimonadia > Fimbriimonadales > Fimbriimonadaceae > JANYLD01. The sequence goes on along the minus strand of JANYLD010000006.1, from coordinate 2,354 downwards.
CGTCGTGCCAGTGGTGGTCGTCGTCGTTGCCGGCGTTGTGGTGGTGGTCGCGGGCGTGGTACCCGTCGTCGTGGTCGTCGTCGGGGTTCCCGCCGTTGTGTCATCGCTGCTGCCGCTGCCGCATCCGACAACTGCGAATGCGAGCGCTGCCGCTGCGAGTGTTGCAATTAAAGCTTTCTTCATGTTTGTTAGCACCTCTCCGTTTGTATCGCCAGGTGAAGCTTCGGCGCGCTCTTGAGGCCTTGGGGTGCTTGGGACTCCCCTCTGCCACGAACCGGTTTCGTCCTAACGAATTTTGGATTTAATATTGCCTTAACCAGAAATTTCTGACATAGGCAACCCAACTTTATCAACAGAAAGCGCTTTTGCGCAAGTTCCTAGCCCATAAAAGCCGCACATTGCGGACTTTTTGGAGGCAAGCGACAGGTGCTTGCCTCCATTTTGTCCAGCTTGGTTAGCCAGTAGTCGTCGTTGTTGATGACTTTGTGGTGCTTGTGCCCGTCGGCGGCGTGGTTGTGCTGTCGGTTGGGACTGGCACGGTCGTGGTGGTGTTAGTCGACGTGTGGGTCGATGAAGCAGGGCCAGGCGTGATGACCGGGGTCTTGTCGTGGATGACAGTCGTGCTGTTGGTTGCGGGTGCGGTCTCATCGGCGGGCGGGTTGTTGACCTCGCATCCGGTCAATACGAGCAGTGCTGCTCCGGTTAGGATGGCGGCGATAGTTCCTTTTAGCATGCAGATTCTCCTGAAGGTAGTTGCCATTTAGCGGCATCTTTGCCGATTCGTGGCTTGTTTTGGTTGGAGAGGATCACAGCCGGTTGTGTTCCCGTTCGGGCGCGCTGGGTGCTGGGTATGGGGTCCTGGGCGTTGCGTTGCGACCCGGCGATCATTCCGAGCATCCGGAACCCCGATCCCCAACCGTTCCCCATCAACCCCCGAATGCACCCCCTCTCGACTCCGTCGGTCTCCCCCTCAAACCCCTCGAAAGCGCCCCCCACCTCGACTCCGTCGTCTCCCCTCTCCCGGCACGGTCATCCTGCAAGGGGGGAGACGGCTGGCACGAGCCATCCGGGACAAGGGGAAGGGAGTTTTAGCCCTCTTCTATCACAGCGAATGCGATCGCTAGTCCGGCGTCGTGGGTTATGGAGACGTGGATCTTTAGGGGGCCCCGGTTGAGGTCCCGGTGGATTTGGGCGAGGGGCTTGCCGTATTTGTCCGGAAGGACTTCCATTTGTTGCCATGGGAGGCGGTGGCCGACGGCTTTGATGATGGCCTCTTTGGCGGCCCACCTTCCGGCTGCTTCGTCGGGGACTCGGACAATTTGTTGCTCAGCGGGCGTGAAGATGCGGGCAAGGAACTTGGGGCGCTCCATGGCGCGCTTAATTCGGTCGATTTTGACGACATCGACGCCGATTCCAATGATCACATCTCTATTGTGGTCAGTGGTTGGGGGTTTGCGGTTTCGCTCAGGGCTCTGGGCTCTTGGCTCTTGGCTCTTGGCTCTTGGCTCTAGGCTCTTGGCTCTTGGCTCTTGGCTCGCTTAAAGAGTTAAACACAAAGCACGCCAAGAATCACAAAGACTCACAAAGGGTTGGTTGTAAGTTCTTTGTGCGCGGCGGACGAGTCCAATTTCAAGGTTCTTGACATACTCTGAACATGAAGGCTGTTTGCTTCGGTTTGTTTTTGCTCACCATGATGGCTGCCGTCGGTTGTGGGCATAAGGTTACGGAGGCGGATTTGACGGGGACCTGGCGGGTGGATGCGAATTCCGTGCCGAATGCACCCATGGCAACCATGGCGAAGAGCACCACGCTTTCTTTGACGGGCGACCACCAGTTTGTGATGGCGCCTTCGGATCAAATTCAGATTAAGGGAGCTTGGGGCCTGACAGAGATGCAGGTCGTGTTGACCCCGATGACTGTGGTTGTGAGTTCGCCGATTGATCCGAACAAGACCTTGGAGATTCCAGTGGCGCAGGCGGTCCAGGCAATGAAGACGATGGCTCCGGGGCAAAACGTTGACGGACTTTCGAAGCCCCTGAATTTGAAGGTTGCTCCTGATGGGACGGGCATGACGACGACGGATAATATTGTATTCAAGAAGAGCGCGTGAAGGGCGTTCGGGGCTCGGAAGCTCAGCGGTTTGCTTCCTGCATCAGCTCGGCGAGGTCAACGAGTTTGATTTCTTCTTCGGTGACTTGCTTGATACTGGCGTCGAGCATGATTCGGCAGAAGGGGCAGGCTACGGCTACCGTCTTGGCGCCGGTGGCGAGGAGTTGTTCGGCCCGTTTGTTGCCGGGGCGCTGGTTGGGGGGTTCTTCCATCCACATGCGGCCTCCGCCGGCGCCGCAGCAGAG
>JANYLD010000001.1 GCA_025363835.1 Armatimonadota bacterium | reverse complement strand
AGCGCAGATACTCATCCTGAGTAATCGGCATGCCGTTGACAACGGCGACAGTATCGCCGGAACTGCCTCCGCTCTTGCAGCTCACGAAGCTGACCGCCGCGATGCCGATGACCACGCCTCCGATAAGGGCCGAAACAACTGAAAGATTCTTCAAATAAGCGCTCCCTGCAAACGTGCGAATGTTACCAGTCGACGCTGTCGTCGGCCGGTTCCTGTACGTTTAACGATTTCTGGGCAAGAAGTGTGCCCGGGGGGCTGGGAGGCCGTAAATCGTAAATGGTAAATCGTAAGTCGTCGGAGGGAATAGTTGGAAGAAGATTGGCGGACCGCACGATGCCCGTACTCCAGCGATTTACGATTTACGATTTACGGTGCGATCAGCCCGCATGCACTGCGCCTTCTTGGCGCATGTGGACTCGCAGTCGAGTCATGGCTTGGGTGTGGAGTTGGTAAACGCGGGACTCGCTGACCCCGAGGACTTTGCCAATTTCCTTGAAGGTGAGGCCCTCGTAGTAGTACAGCGCAATCACGAGACGCTCGCGCTCGGGAAGCTTGTCTACCCCCGATCCGAGAATGCGGCGAATCTCTTTTCCTTCGATCTCGCCCCCGGGATTGGAGCCTTCATCGACGATAAGCTCGACGAAGTGGATGTTATCGTCGCCGTCGCCGGTGCCGAGGATGTCGTCCAGGGAATAAACGTTGGTTCGTCCCATGCGAACGAGCAACTCACCCACTTCCTGATCGGAAATTCCGAGGTTCTCCGCTAGCTCGCGGTCCGTTGGGGGCCTGCCGAATTTGGTTTCCAGCGCCATCTGTGCCCTGTCCATTGCCTTGAGTTTTTCGCGGATCGACCGGGGCACCCAGTCTTCGTCACGAAGCATCTCGAGAATGGCGCCTCGGATCAGCGCGATGGCATAGGTTTCAAATTTGACGTCGCGGGTTGGATCGAATTGGTCGACACTCTTGACCAAACCGATGACCCCAGCGCCGACAAGATCCTCTCGGTCTAGCCCCCCCGGCATGCTCGTTACGAGACGGCCGGCGGTGATTTTTACGAGATACGAGTAGTGATTGATCAGGTCGAATCGCGCTTGGGGATTCTTGTAGACCTTAAAATCGACCCACGTCTTCTTTAGTGTTTCAGGCGAAAGCGGCATATTCCTCTTCTTTAGCTTCCGGGCCACCGAGTGGCCTCGGTTGAGCAGTCACTTTTTGCGTCCATGCTAACTGACAACCCAACCAGTTTTCTCTCCCAGTGATTGTGCGGTTCCACAAAACACGAGTCCAGAACCCAGCAAGGTTACGAGCCCACCCTTCAGTCCATAACGACAAGTACGAACAAGAAGAGCTATCTCAAACTCTATGGTGCCTCAGTCTGGCATGCCTGCGAAGTTTTTGCTGGGATTTTGCGGTGAATTGAGCTTTGCCGCTAAATCAGAATCCGAAGCCGGTCATAGGCAAGCTGAATCCCCTCCGGGAGTCTGGCGTTCGTGACGTCATGGTCATAGTCGTGGCTGAGGTGAGTGAAGTAGGTCTGTTTTGCGCCTATTTCCTTCGCCACTTCAATCGCCTTTTCGTAGTGGAAGTGATTCGGATGCGGCTTAATTCTCACCGCATCGAGGATCAACGTTTCTAGGTCGTTTAAGTGGGCACGGGCCTCAGTCGGGATATCGCTGACGTCGGTGACGTAGGCGAAATCGTTGACGCGGAGAGCGAGAACTGGGATGCGCCCGTGCGTGACTTGGAATATCTCGATCTGCATTCCGCCAACCTCCAAGGTGTCGGGAACATCCCGCAGGTCGAATCTCGGGACTTCGATTTCGGGCGGAAGCTCGATGAAAGCGTAAGGGAAGATGCGGCGGATGTCCTCTTGGTAGCGCGGGAGCGTGTAGACGGGCATGTCTCGCTTTGTTCTGAGCGAGATGCTGCGCAGGTCGTCCATTCCCATCACATGGTCCGCATGGGTGTGGGTAATGAGAACCGCCTCTATTTCGGTCACTAACTCTCGCGTGACTTGGATGCGCATCTCCGGCGAGCAGTCGACGAGCAAGTTTCCGGTTGGGCCGAGGATGAGAATGGAGGGCCGAGTCCGTTGGTTTTTGGGGTTGGCGAGATACTCGGGCGGGTAGGTGACGCCAAGGGTCGGGACGCCGTTGCTCGTCCCCGAGCCCAGAACGATTACTGTCGGCTGTTGGCTCTTCGCTGTCAATGCTTGTTCTCTCTACCGAACATAATTTTTATTATCCTGAGCGAGTCCCCGAGTCGAGGAACCTGAGCACAAGTCTCAATTGCTTGTCATTTCATTCCTTTCCCTTCAGTTTCCTCGATTGGCGATCCTGCTCCTAAGACATCATGTTAACGCTCGGGAGGGCAAAGACGTGGACGTCTAGCCTAAGGTGCAGACCTGGAGGTCCGCGCTCCTAGCTTCGCCCCAAACCGTGGATAGATGCCGA
>JANYLD010000418.1 GCA_025363835.1 Armatimonadota bacterium | reverse complement strand
CTCAGCCTCGCGTTCCCTTCGTAGAAGAGCTCTTTCGTTCCAGCCTCTGCGTGGAGTGATTCAATGCAAGCCCAAAACCTCGGAAGAGCGAGATGCAAAGGTGATGATCGTTGTTGCCGGCGATCTTCCGCAAATGGAGCGTAATGCCGGCGTGACGGGCGACGGCGCCAAAAAACTCTTGGACTGACTCGGTGGCTAAATCTCCGATGCGCTCACGTTCAAACGGGACGTCCCAGTACAGGTTGCCGCGGCCGCTGACGTCGATCGCGACCATCACAAGAGCGTCGTCCATTGGAGTGAGGTTGTGGCCATAGCGCGTGATCTGCTCTTCTTGGTCGAGCGCCTGAGCGATGGCTTGGCCGAGAACGATTCCTACGTCCTCCACCAGATGGTGCTCGTCCACTTCCAGGTCGCCTTCGGCTCCGATCCCAAGGTCGATTTGGCCGTGGAAAGCGAATTGCTGGAGGAGGTGATCGAAGAAACCAATCCCCGTCAGGACGTTATTGCTGGTCCCGCCGTCCAGATCGAGGGTTACATTGACTCTGGTTTCAGACGTTTCCCGCTCGACTTCGGCATAGCGGACGCCCGGTGCGCTCTTGCTCATCGGTTGCGCCGTTATACCGCAGGATCGGCTATTTAGGTTCCTTAATTACCTAAAAGCGTCGTTTTGCCGCCGAGGTGCCTCGCCCAATTAACTAGAAGCTTTCGGAATCCAGGGGGAAAGCAAATTTGAAGCAAGGAGTTCGCAATGTCGACTAACATAACGTTTGGGATTCAAACCGGTTCGGTAATTGCCGGCGTTACCCGGGCGTTAAAGTAGATAAAGGCGCTTCCCTAGCTCAAGCCGATGCAAAATCCTGTTTTCAGACGATCTCTCGGTACTGCCATCGCTGCCGTTTCGCTGGCGTTGCCAGTTTTTGCCCTTCAAGGTCCAATTGTCGCGCCAAAGCCCCTTTCAGACGGAGATGTCCAATCAATTAAGGACGGCCTTGTGGCGTGGCGCACGCCGGGCGGGAGACTCAATTCTGCCTGTGCAAGCTGCCACTCTCCTGACGCCTTCGACCTCGCCCAGTTCGCCTTCGACGATGCCACCATTCGCCGGCGCGCGACCTCACACGTTAGCGACGAGAACGCAACCAAGATCATCGCTCTCGTCCACGCCATGCGCCGCAAATACGCGATCACGGTGCCGCTCGATCCAATGAACGATCGGCCGTTGCAGCCGGGGGGAAAGACATTGCCGGGCGCGACATCCGAAGACCGCGACTTGGCTTTTGGGAAGAGCCTCATGCCGCTGGCGCCAACCTTGATGGCAGGGCGAATCGACTCCCTCGCCAAAGCAGAAGAGGCCGAGAAAGAGATCATGGCGATTGACCCTCGCCAGCTTCCCATCGGCATCTCCATCAACAGATGGTCGGAAGATATCTTCCACGGTGACGAGCACGGAACGGTGGCCGACTGGATAACCGACCTTCCCTGCGCCCCGGACCCGACGAAACAGAAAGAGTGGTTTGACATCGTCGACGCTTACATTGCCGAGCCGACTGACGCGAATCTCTGGCGACTCTACAATGCGGTACCCGATCACACCGTTCCATTCACGAACATGCCGTTCTCCAAGGAGTTCGCGTATCACAAATATCTTTCGATGCTGGTGGGTCAGCAACTTCTGAGAGAAAAAGCGTTGGGAGTGGAAGACGCGAGGCGCTCTGGCCCCGTAGCGTTCGCCTATCTGGGCACGGGCATCGTGCCCAACCCAATGTGGGATCTTGGAGAATATGCGGCTCTGAACGAAGGTTTGGACATGGAAACGCAGGGCATGCCGGATGAGGTGATCCCGACCATTAGCCAGAAGATTTCCTTTCCGGATCAGATGCGCGCCATGAAAGCACCTTGGCTCTGGATGGGGTGGCTCCAAGACCAGGGTCTGCAAAGAACAGCCACTGATCAAAACACGCGAAACGGACGCTACTTTTCTTTGGCCCTTTATTCAGATGGGGACTTGGCGATTCACAACTGCTTCATGGTCACCCGCAAGCAACTGGTCCAAAGCTTAGACCCGACGGCCTTGCCTGAGGGCAGGGCTCAGCATTACACGTTCGACTTTTCCGAGTTTGTGGCGCATCGAAATGCGATTCGGTATGAGCCGCAAGAGCCGGAACGGCAGGCTCTCTTCCGAACCATGGCCGATAACGCATTTCGCATGGCCATGTATCTGCTCATTGATGACGCAAAGCGAACCGGAGTCGTCCAGTCCAAAGCGACCGACGAATTTCAGCTTCAAGCTATCCGCGAGTACCTCATCTACTCCGACCCCGGCCATAAGGCACAGAACGTCGCCCTGGCAGACCGGGCGCTCGATGTGGTTGAGTCAGCGACGGACGCGGGCAGCAGACAGTAAATGGTAAAGGGGATAACATACTTGGCTCACCAAGCACGCATCTCATAGGTTTGGGTCGTTGAAAACCGTTTGGATAACGCGAAACTTCGCATTAGGCGGGTTGACGTTGGGATCGTTGCCAACTTTAATCGACTCTATGTTTCCCATCTGGTCAGACTTGACCTCGACGCAGTCGGGATATTTCACATGTCTGAATATCGCTTCAAGTTCCTGCTGGAAGGGAAAAGGTATAGGCATGCGCCAAGGATACTTGTCTTTAGGGTTTGCATCGCTTAGGAGTTCGCTCTTCAGCCACTCGCTTGTCAATCTCAGCTTTGGGGACTTGGAGCAACTTCTTTAGGTTGCTCGCAAATTCCTGAAACTCAGGGTTTGTTGGGAGGTCCCCTTCGAGGGGCGGCTTTGGCTTTAACGGTCGTTTTCGTCTTGGCATCAGGCTCCGAATGTTTTGCCGGTCAGTTCATTGTACGTGACCCGTCGGCCAGAAACCTGGGCCAGCGCCTTAACGAACCGACCAGCGTCAGTGTCCTTGCGCTCATTGAATCTGAAAACCTGCTCGTCAACGTAGCGGAACAGGTGGAAGGGTTCTACTGAGATGTACGTCCCTTTCAGGCCCCGTTTGAGAAGCGACTAGAAATTCTCGATTGAGTTCGTGTGGACTCGATCAACGACGTATTCCACGGCATGATCAACGAAGTGGTGGTCAAACTTCTTGCCAAGCATCGCGTAGGCTTTGAACTCGTCGGTGTACACCGTTGCGCTCGGATGTACGAACCGCTCGATGTTTCCACGAAGCGTCGGACCGGTGAGATTCGGAACGGTGGTGGCTACAACCTTTCCGCCGCGCTCAATCATGCCGTGGACGGCTGCCTTATCTTGCGAGCCGCGTCCCTTGCCTACTCGCTGCCACGCATGCTGATTACGAGCCTTACCTCCGACAAATGTCTCATCGGCTTCAACTTCGCCGTTCAGCTTGCCAAAGTTGCCCGCGCTCATCGCAAGTCGAATTCTGTGAAGCATGAACCAAGCCGTCTTCTGCGTGACGCCTAATGCTCGGTGGATCTCATAGGAGCTGATGCCGTTCTTTGCTCCGCAGATCATCCAGACCGCCGGGAGCCACTTGGTAAGGCTGATGGGCGAGTCCTCAAAGATGGTGCCCACTTTGATTGAGAACTGCTTCTTACATGCTTTGCACTTCCACACGCGGCGGGTTGCCAAGTAGTAGTGATCCGTCTTCTGGCAGTTAGGGCAAGGTACGACGCCATCGGGCCAGCGAAGCGCCGAGAGTGTCCGTACGCATACGTCCTCATCGGCAAAATACTTGACTGCTTCAAGTAAGGTCTTCGGGCCTTCGTTGTTCTTCATGGGTCTATTATAGCATCCATTTGGTGCGTCAACTACTTATTATGCAGTCTCATTTACTGGATTTATGGGTGAGTCAACATACTCAATGTGTGGTAAAATGCCGATGTTAGACAGGACGGTGTGGGATTCGAACCCACGGTCAAGAAGCAGGGGAGCCTGCTTGCTAAGTCACGAGGTTCCAACTCGCTGCCTTACCACTTGGCTAACCGTCCGTGTTATGTGGCCCGGGGGGTAGGTTCCGGCTAAAGAACTTCCGAACCCCCACGGGCTTTTTCATGTTGTCATGAAAGCTCCCTCTTGGGAGCACAGCAATTCTATCATGGTTTGCAACCAAAGCAAGCGTCCCGGGAAAAATGTGCCCACGATTCGTGAAAAAACTACCCCGCGTCCGCAGATTGGTAGTAGAATAGGTTCAAATGGACACCTTAGCCGGAACCACTAGCCAGGTAACTAATTCCCAAGACGTAGGTGGGAAACCCAAAAGGACTAGACAAGCAAGCGAAATTGACTTTCCCTACGTCGATCTTGACCAAGCAATCGAAGTTCCCCATGTAATACATGCCCGCCTGGGCATAAAGTGCTTACCTGAGCAACTATCGGGAGCGCTATCGCTTAAGGGTGGTGCGTTCCATAGAAGGCTCGGCGCTGCAAAGATGTTTGGATTAATTGACAAGGAGGGTGGTGAGATTCGCTTGTCCCCTCTCGGGCGTCGAATTCTACTACCGGAGTCTCAGGCGGCGGCGAGGGCGGAGGCGTTCCTAACCG
>JANYLD010000396.1 GCA_025363835.1 Armatimonadota bacterium | reverse complement strand
CGCCTTCCTCCCCCTCGTCGTCTGGCTCGTCTGGTTCGACCTTCTCGCGTTCTGGACAAATCAGAACTTCTACGCGTTCTTCGGCCCGAAGCTGGGGTTCTAGTGGGAGTATTGAGTGTTGAGTATTGAGTGTTGAGTATTGAGTCCTGGGTGTTGAGAATCAAGCGCCGAGCGAAACTGCGACCTCTCTGTGAAACTCCGTGGATCTCCGTGCCTCTGTGGTTGCACTTTTGAACTTCTTGGAGCCGCTGCTGCTCCGGTTCGCTGTCGAAGGCTTGAAATTCGCAACTCTCAAACAGTCCCCCTCACATGAGGGAATAGGGATCCACATCCACCATCACTTGCAAATCCTTCCCCGCCAAGCCAAGCAACGCAACCCCAACTCCATGGGCGCTCGCCCCCGCCGGAAGTTTAAGGAGAATATGCCGCCTCCATCGGTTCTGAAGCCTTTCCAACGCGCAATCAACGGGACCAAGGATTTCTACATTCTCCACTTCTTGCAGACGCGCGGCCGCTTCCGTGGACGCTTCCAATATCTGGGTCCGCGAAGGACCGGTGAGGAGCACGTTGACGAGGCGGCAAAATGGAGGATAATTCGCCTCCCGCCGCTCTAGAATTGCGCCCTCATAGAACGCCACGTAGTCATGGGTCTGCGCAAACTGGACAGCCGGGTGCAGCGGGTTGAAGGTCTGTATGACAACATGCCCAGCTGCTTGACCGCGGCCTGCGCGCCCGGAGACTTGAGAGAGCAACTGGAACGTGCGCTCTCCGGACCGGAAATCGGGGATGTTGAGCGACAAATCGGCGGCAATGACTCCAACCAAAGTGACATTCGGGAAGTCCAGGCCTTTGGCTACCATCTGGGTGCCCACAAGGATGTGAACATCCCCGCTCCGGAATCGAGCAAAGATATCCTCCATAGCCCCCTTCTTCCGAGCCACATCCCGGTCGAGGCGCGCCACCACAGCCTCGGGGAACATTTCGCCCACCATCTCTTCAACCTTCTCCGTGCCCACTCCAAACGGACTCACCCGCAGGCCGCGGCACTTCGGGCACTGGTCGGGCGGCAATTCGCTATATCCGCAGTGATGGCAGCGCAACCGGCGGTCTCTGCGATGGAAGGAGAGCGAGACTGCGCAATGAGGACAACGTGCCTGCCAACCGCAGTCGCGGCAGATAATGAAGGGCGCGTAAGCGCGGCGGTTAAGGAAAAGGATGGCTTGATGCTTCTCCTTTAGGGTCTCCGTGAGCCGGTCGTAAAGGTCTTGGCACAGCAAGGCAGGATGCCCAGAACGGTAACCCTCGCCAAGGTCGTCAACATGGACTTCGGGCAGCCTCGCGCTGGCCGCCCTCTCCGGGAGGACAAGGAGGGTGTGGCGGTCTTGATCTGCTTCCCAAAAGCTTTCGATGCTCGGCGTGGCCGATCCTAAAACGACCGGGCAGCCGTGGAGACGGCCAAGCTCCAAAGCAAGGGTCTTCGAGTGGTACCGTGGGGCCGATTCTTGCTTAAAGCTACCTTCGTGCTCTTCGTCCAGCACGATGAGGCCGATGTTGTCGAGGGGGGCAAACAGCGCACTTCGAGCGCCCAAGACAACGGGAGCCTGGCCGTTGCGAGCGCGCATCCAATTCCTGAACCTCTCGGCCGGCGGAAGCTCGGAGTGGAGCACGGCCACTTTAGAGCCAAAGCGATCTCTCAGGCGGCCGATCCCCTGAGCTGCCAACGCGATTTCGGGCACAAGATAAAGCACCTGGCGGCCCAAACGCAAAGCCTCCGCCGCTGCCCGCAGATAAACTTCGGTCTTACCGCTTCCCGTGACCCCGAACAGTAAGAAGGAGCGACTCTCTTTAGCCTGGACAGCGTCGACGATCGCCTCGATGGCAAGCTGCTGGTAGCGGTTGGGAGAGGGCGGGGTTGGGAGTGCTTTCTCGTCCGCAGAGGTCTGTTCCAGAAGCCCATTCTCCACAAGCGCCTTCAACGTGGCATCCGTTACCCCGGCGAGGCTCTTGATTTCGCCGGCGGAGAAGCTCGCCCGCTCCGCTGTCTGGAGCCGCATTAGAGTCAAGGCTTGGGCCGGCTTTCGCTTCCCTTCCTGGGTCAGGAACTTGTCGATTCGGTTCTCATCCGCGCTGAGCCGCAAGAATCGTTCGCCACCCTTCCGCTCCTCAATAGGAGTGATTTCCAGATTCTGTTCCACCCACCCTTTGCCCTTGAGCAGCTTCAGAGCTCGAACCGTGGCCGCCGGAAGTTTCTTGGTCTTCGTGTCGTAAATCACCCCGCCCGATTCCTGAATAAAGCGAAAGACCTCTTGTTGAAGGGGAGACAAAGGGGAACCGGGAGTTTCTCTTGAACTCGGAACCCGGAGCGCGGAGCTCGAAATTCCGGACTCCTTGTCTGCAGATTTATGTGAACTCCTGCCGTTCCCTAATTCCCCGTTCCGCGCTCCGAGTTCCGAGTTCCGAACAAGGGTCCAGCTGGTAGTCAATCGATCCCGCGCCCCGGGAGGAATCGCAGCCGACAAAGCTATAGGTAGCGGACAAATATATTCTTCGGCCGTAAATCGCGCGAGTTGGGCGAGCTGGGGAGGGAGACCGAGGCCACGGACTAAGGACGTGGGGGGTTTGAGACTCGCGAATGGAAAGCCGAGGTCGGCCTCAGTGGTCTCGTAAACCCGCGAAGCAAAACCAAGTGCCGTTCGGTTGCCAAGCGGCACGACCAGGCTGTCTCCGGGCCCGACTTCTGGAGTGGCCAGGTAGGTGTAAACAGCCTGGGCGCCACCCGAACGCGGGTCGATGACAACGTCCACCACGCGCTCGGTTTGCACGGCTACCAGGGTACCGCCGTTCATTCGCACTTAAGGAGCCCCAGGCGGTCGGACAGCTTCCGGAACCGCTCCCGCAATTCCTCCGCCGACTCCCGGTCCCGCTCAACGACTTCCGGCTTGGCCCGCTCTATGAACGTCGCATCTTGCAACCTGGCGTCCAACTTTTCGAGGTCTTTGCCGATCTTATCCAGTTCGCGCTTGGTTGTTTCGCAGAGCTTCCCCTCGTCGACCAACCCGCCTATCGGTAAGTGCATGTCGACTCCGCCGGATGCGACAGAGAAGAACTGGCCGTCTTCCGGCTTGCCTGGCTTCAGCTCAGCAATCCAAGCCTGCGAGCGGACAATTCCTTCCGTTCCGCCCAGATTCCCCTCGTAAAAGGCAATTGGAACGACTTCTCGAGGCGTCATCTCGAGGTCTGCCCGTAGCGCACGGAAGTCTCGCACCAGTTCAAACGCCCTCTCGATCTTCTTCTCCGCCTCCGGGTTCTCAAAGTCGGCCGGTAACTTGGGCCAGCTTGCGCTCATTAAGAACGGCGCCTTGCCTTCAATCGGCAAATGACTGTAAAGCTCCTCGGTAATGTGCGGCATGATCGGATGCAACATGATGAGGAAGGCCTCAATCGCCTTGAGAAGCACCCACTGGGGCGTTGCCTTTGTTGACTGGTCGGTGAGCCGGCTCTTACTAACCTCGATATACCAGTCGCAAAGTTCCGACCAGAAGAATCGGAACAGAGTCTGGCATGCGACTTGGAGGTCATAGGCGGCATAGGCTTTGCGCACCGTTACTTCCGTTGCTCTGAGCCTGCTGAGGAGCCATCGATCGGTGTCGTCAAGCTCGCCTGGCTCCGTCGGCGCAGGTCCTTCCAGGTTCATCAGCACGAACCGAGTGGCGTTCCAAATCTTGTTGCAAAAGTTGCGTGTCTCCTCCGTCTTCTTTTCCGAATATCGAAGGTCCTGGTTAGCCCCGGTCTGCGACATGAGCGTGTAACGAAGCGCGTCGGCCCCCACCTTATCGATGATCGCCATTGGGTCGACGCCCGTGCCGAGGCTCTTGCTCATCCGCTTCCCTTGCTCGTTCAGCACGGTCGAGTAGATCATCACTTCGCTGAATGGCTTATCGCCCATCTGGTCGAACCCCATCATCATCATCCGGGCAACCCAGAGGTTGATGATGTTCCGGTCCGTTATGAGCAGGCTCGTGGGGTAGCGCTCGGCCAATTCAGGCGTCTTTTCAGGCCACCCCAGGGTTGCGAAGGGCCAAAGACCGCTGCTGAACCAAGTGTCAAGCACATCCTCTTCTTGCCGAACTATCTTTTTGTCGGCAGCCTTCTTTTGAGCCTCGTCCCAAGTTAAGGCCGCGTAGGAATTTTCCGCCTCGTCGTAATACACCGGTATCCGGTGTCCCCACCAGAGCTGACGGCTGATGCACCAGTCGCGGATGTTAAGCATCCAGTCTAGGAATATGCTGTTGTAGCGCTCCGGGAAGAACTTCACAACTCCAGATTCGACCGCCACAATGGAGGCCGTCGCAAGTTCAGTCTGCTTCACAAACCACTGTTCGGAAAGAAGCGGTTCGATAACCTCTCCGCTCCGCTCGCTCACGAGGACGGGGATGTCGTAGTCCTCGATCTTCTCAAGATAGTCGCCCGCTTCTAGGTCGGCAACCACCTTCTTCCGTGCTTCATATCGGTCCAGACCCGCATAAGAGCCCCCTTCTGAGGTGATTTTGCCATCCTCAGTCAGCAAAACCGGCATCGGCAAGTTGTGGCGCATACCGACTTCGTAGTCGTTAGGGTCGTGAGCGGGGGTGATCTTAACAGCACCACTTCCAAAGGCAGGATCTGGATATTGGTCCGCAATGAGTGGAATCTCCCTATGGAGCAGCGGCAGGATGAGAATTTTGCCGATCGAATTGGAGTATCGGGCATCGGAGGGATGCACCGCTACCGCCACATCTCCGAGCATCGTTTCTGGACGCGTGGTAGCGATCGTCACGAACCCCGTGCCGTCCGCATACGGATACTTGACGTAATACAGCTTCCCGCGAATCGTCTTCCGTTCGGTCTCGATATCCGAAACGCTTGTCTTGAGCGCGGGATCCCAGTTCACAACCCGCTTGCCCTTATAAATGAGGCCGCGGTTAAACCAATCGATGAAGACCTTGAGGACCGCCTCGTGATACTTTGGGTCCAAAGTGAACCTGGTGCGGCTCCAATCGAAGGCGCACCCGAGAGTGCGGAGTTGGTGGAGGATCGTGTCCCCGCTCTCCTTTCTCCACTCCCAGACTCGCTTCACAAACTTCTCACGTCCAAGCTGGGCACCGCTCAATCCTTCCTTACGGAGGTTCTTCTCCACCACGCTTTGTGTAGCGATCCCAGCATGGTCTTGACCAGGTTGGATCAGGACACTCATCCCTTTTAGCCGAGCAAGCCGGCCATAGGCGTCTTGAAGCGGATAGCACAACGCGTGCCCCATGTGGAGAGAGCCGGTGATGTTTGGGGGCGGGATTGTGATCGTGTACTTCGGCTTAGCCGAATCTGGATCAGGAAGAAACAGACCCGCCTCTTCCCAAGCGCTATACCACTTCGATTCCACCAAAGACGCGTCATACCGCGTCGATAATTCCGAGCTCATTGAAACCTCCCTTTCCTGTCGTGAAAGTCGAGATTAAGTTTACCGGCGGCTGCCGAGTTCCACGTGGAACATTGGCCCCGTTACTTGCCTTCGGTAAACAAAGAGCGTACAACTTCTTCGATGTCCACTTCCTCAATGGAAACGTCGGACACCTGGAACCGTGAAAGCATTGCCGATGTCACGGCCGCAACCTGGGAGCGCGGTATGTCCAGCAGCGCAACATTTTCTTCCAGGGAAACGACCGTACCGAAAGAAAGCAGGTCCGCAGCCTCAACCGGATGCTCGAATGTAAGACGCAATCGCCGGCTGTCGCTGAATCGACGGCTCAAGTCCTGCAGCGTCCCCTCGAAGATGACCGACCCATGGTCGATTACGATGATTCGGTCACAAAGCTCTTGCACGTCCTGCATGTAGTGGCTCGTAAGGAGGAGGGTGCAGTTGTCTTCCTCGTGAAGCTCTTTGAGGAAGTCCCGAATGCGCTTCTGACTCACCACATCCAAACCGATCGTGGGTTCATCGAGGAAAACGACCTTCGGTGAGTGAAGTAGGGCTGCAACCAGCTCACATTTCATGCGCTCGCCTAGGCTCAGTTTGCGAACTTGGGTGTGAATCTTGTCTGTAAGCTGCAGAGCCTCCACCAAGTGGTCGACGCGACGCTTGAACTTGGCATCGTCAACCTCGTAAAGCTCCTTCAAGACCACGAAGCTGTCCCACGCAGGGAGATCCCACCAGAGCTGCATCTTGTTTCCCATCACGAGCGATATTTGGCGGAGCATTTCCGGTCGCCGCTCATTGGGGGTGTAACCTAAGACTGAAGCGGTGCCACTTGTTGGGTACAGGATTCCGCTCAGCATCTTGAGGGTTGTCGTCTTCCCGGCGCCGTTTGGCCCAAGGAAGCCCACTAGCTCTCCTTGTTCCAGTGAGAGGGAAACCCCCTTGACAGCTTCAACCTCGGTTTTTTCGCGCGTGAATAGGCTCTTGACCGCGCCGATGACGCCTGGTGACTTTTTGTGGGAGACGTACGTCTTACGCAGGTCAACCGTCTCGATGGCGGCCATTGAATCGAGCTTACCTATCTAAGGTGGGGCGGCCAAGCTAGGGCGAGCAAAACAGCTTGGGCGGGTGCTGCCAAGAGCAATGAATCGATTCGATCGAGGACGCCGCCATGCCCGGGTAACAGGTTTCCGGTATCTTTCAACCCGGCTGATCTTTTCAATCCGCTTTCAAATAGGTCGCCAATCTGCCCGAAGACGCCGGCCATCACTCCGCAGATTCCGGCAACCCACAAAGGAGCTGAGATGGCCTGGCCTATCACGATGGCTCCTCCTATGCATCCGGCAAGATTTGCGAGGGCGCCTTCCACGGTCTTCTTGGGCGAGATCTTAGGGGCGAGAAGCCGCTTTCCAATCCTTTTTCCAACGAAATACGCCAACGAGTCTCCAAGCCATAGCGGAACCACGATCAACAGAAGCGGGCTTCCGGGAAGCCAAAACCCATGTGCTGGAGCGTAAAGGGCCTGCAAAACAGCCAAAGAAAGCAGCGGCGCAATGCACCAAAGTGAAGAGACTTCAAGCAATAGCCGCGTTCCCGTGCGAACCCAAAGTTGAGAAAAGACGAGGCCGATAAGGGTAAGACCCAGGAGGCTTCCGATGACCGCCAACCCTGGAGCCGCCATGCCATAGCTTGCGACAGCGAGTAACAGAGCGCATCCCACGAGGGGGAATGGATTGTGCCCAACTCCGCCAAGCTGGGCTAACTCAGAATAGGCCACACCACCCATAAGAGCGGCGAGACCCAGAACCGGCAATGGGCTCGCGCTCATCAAGATCACCAGAACGACTGGAATCAAGATGAGCGCGGTTAGGACCCTCGCTTTCAAGCTTCAGCGACTTCGGCAAGTTCCGGCTTGTGGCCGGTTAGCTTAAGAGCGACCTGAACCCGGTTCTCGCAGTTCAACTTGCGCATGATAACGCTTACTAAGTTCTTGACACTCTGCTCTTGCAGCCCGGCTGCCTGGGCGATGCTTCGATTAGAAAGCCCTCGAGCGACCAGCATGGCCACATCGTATTCGCGCTTGGTAAGGTTGAAAGAACCATATCGGCGGCGTCCTTCACGAACGTACCGGCCGCGCACGCGACCCTCTTCCCGGTACTCGCGAAGAGCCACAAACAGCTCCTCCGCGTCACCTGACAGCGAGAACTCACGATCGAATTCAAACTCGCCAAGACCCTTGGGTCGGGAGTCATTGGCGATCAATACCGTCTTGAAATCGCCATAAGTACGAGCTCCCATAAGGAAGCTCAGATCAGTCCGATCAATCGCTTCCGAGTGGATCACGATCACATCGGCGCCCCCGTCTTTTGCAAGGGCGATACAGGACCGAATGTCGGGCGAGGTTCCGACGACAGTAAAACCGCCTCGCTGGCTCAAGAGGCTCGCTAGCGCCTCACAAAGGAGCCCTTCTTTGCAACAGACTGCTACTCGCATATTTCCGCTCACCATGTATTTTGGATTTTGCTGTGGTACAAGTGTAATAGATATAACCGCAGCATTCATTGGATATATACGCCACTTACCATAGCAACTAGCACTAACTTTACCGCCTTTTGGTTAATATTTGGCAACTAATTTGGTCGTGTAAGAACAAAAAACACCCACTTGCCGACATCAGCGCAAAATGTCGGCTTGTTAAGCAGGGATCGGACGAGATCCTCAAGTGTTATGGATTAACGGTAACCGGGAAGCTGGTGACGTACGGCTTCTTAAGTCCATAGAGGTCAGAGATGGTTAAGGTCACCTTAAACTTGCCGGCTTTCCGAAACTTGTGCTTTACGCTCTGGCCCTCGGCGTCCACTTGGATCCCATCTCGGTCGTCAAAATCCCAGCTATAGACTAGGACGCTTGTCCCGCCATCCCCGTCGGCCGTAAGTGGTACTTCGTCGCCAAGCGCCAGATTAAGGCTGGTCAAGTTCTGGATGCTTCCCGTTATGGGGGTTTGGTCTGTGATAACTCCGATCGAGCCGACGTAGATCGTCGCGAACGTGTCGCTCGATATCGAAATGTCCTTGACGATCTTGTTAGTTCGGTCAAAGCCGCTGATAGCCTGGAGCGGTACCGCTATCCGGCGCCATTCATTGCCCATTGTTTGGCTGCTCTTAATGGGCACGTAAATTTCACTCTTCTTATCGTCGGTCGTCGTTACGATAAGGCGGACCTCCTTTATCTTGG
Source organism: Armatimonadota bacterium (assembly GCA_025363835.1). Taxonomy (GTDB): domain Bacteria; phylum Armatimonadota; class Fimbriimonadia; order Fimbriimonadales; family Fimbriimonadaceae; genus JANYLD01. Next base: position 10,582 of record JANYLD010000396.1, on the reverse strand, counting down.
GTTTAAAGGGCACTGCATGCTCAAATTTCTCAGTGCTGCCGCCTCCAGAGTGCTCTTGAATAGCGCCCCCGGCGCCGGGGCCTGCATGCTTCACGCTTTCGTTACCGAATTTGCCGCCGCTGCGGTCGTTAACGCCGTAAACCCAACCGGCGTCCTCCAAAAAGAAAGTGAATTGGAGGAGGTTGGCCTTATCGTCGTATTTCTTGGCCAAGTCCTTAGGATCTCCAAGCGTCATTGTCCCGCCTTGGAAGAAATTGCGGCTGGAAACACGAAGGGACGTCGTCCCCTGAAAAGCGACCTGGTCATTTTCGACGATCGTGCCGCTGCCCCACCCCTGGAGGGAGATCTTCTGATCCTTGATGGATCGTGCCGGAGCATAGAGCATCGTTGGGGCCACCTGGGCCATGGCTGGCGCAAAGACGGCGACAAAGCACAGGCAAAGCAACTTCTTCATATTCTTCCTCAATAGTGGTATGGACTGCAGCGAGCGCCAGCGTACAAGGAAACCGCTCGCCTGGCCGCTGTTTCCTACTCCAAAGATAACACAATAATACGTTTCGAAGCGTCGCTAGTGGCTGGCCGTGACGGGTATCAAGTTTACGAAAGGCTCTCTTATAGACAAAACGGTCCGAAATGCTTGGCGTGACGGTATAAACTCCGACCCGCTTGTACCGTTGATAAGTCTTCTTAAGTGTCCTCACCGAATCGAAGCCGTTTGATCCCCACGGCCCGGCCTGTGCTGGTTTCGACGTCAATGACCACACCGGAGATCACACCCGGTTCATTCGCGACTTCAAAACGGTGATGAAGTGTTGTCCTGAAGCGGTCCATGATGATTTGCCGATCCATCCCGAGCACGCTTCTGACCGGGCCGCTCATCCCAACGTCCGTGATGTAAGCGGTGCCCTGCGGCAAGATCGTCTCATCTGCTGTAGTGACGTGGGTGTGCGTGCCCACAACGGCAGTAACCCTGCCATCGCAGTAATAACCCATCGCCAGTTTCTCGCTGGTCGCCTCCGCGTGGAAATCTAGGAACCGGTGCGGCGTATCTAAGCTGCCCAAGAGCCTATCGATCTCAGCAAAGGGATCTCCATAGGAGTCCATAAAGATGCGCCCGCACATATTCATTACCGCCAGCTTGACGCCGGATCGTTCCAAGAAAGTGATGCCTTTTCCAGGGACGCCGTCCGGCATATTGGACGGACGGATGATAGGCTTACCGCTGTCCAGGTACGAGTAGACCTCTCGCTTATTGAATGCATGATTGCCCAAGGTGATCGCATCGGCTCCTGCGTTAAATATCTCCTCCGCGTTGTCCTGAGTGATGCCGATGCCGCTGGCCGCATTTTCGCCGTTCACGATCGTGAACAGGGGTTTGTAAGTTTCGCGCAACGAGGGCAGGCCCTGGCGGATGATGGATCGACCGGGCTTGCCAACGACGTCGCCGCAAAAAAGGATCGAATAGTGCATTCCAACGGCTACGAGGCCGGGGGCCCTCCAATAGGAACGAAAACGCTGACCTCGTTATTGGCATCGGATCGATCATCCCAGTTGTTGTGCCGGCCGTACATTTCAATCCAGGGGCTCGTTGTGCTTGGAACGAGGCCCTGCTGCTGTTGGAACCAGGCGAACATGGACGGGTAGAAGTTGTCAAACGCCTCCGTGTCAAAGGGCCCCTTCCAATCGAATTGCGCATACCGGCCTTGCGTGAGCTCGATGTTGAACATGTTGGGTGGCGGATTGGGAATGGATGCGACGGTAAACCCGATGTAGGTGGTGACCTGGTCGCTCGTCTCCTCTTGCTCCATTGGGAGGGTGACTCCTAGCTGCTGGTCAGGGTCAAGGATGTTGGACAGTTCGTATTGCCGGGCGAGGAGGGTGCCTCTCGCCCCTGCAACAGCCTCGGCAATGTTATCGTAAGTTGCCACGACTTTGAGGCCAACAAAGTGGGAAAGCGGCCGGTCGACGATAACTCCCTGCATTCCGTGCAAGTTACCAGCTATTTGGCTGTCCCCTGCGCGCGGATCTCCCTAATGACGGTGACCCTAATTTGGCCCGGATACTGGAGATCAGTCTCGATCTTCTTGGCCACCTGGTCTGCAAGAGCGGCCGCACCCTTATCATCCACGAGTTCTGGCTTAACGATGAGGCGGATTTCCCGGCCCGCTTGGATGGCGTACGAGCGGTCAACGCCAGGAAAGGAGTTGGCGATCTCCTCCAGTTTGGTGAGACGCTTGGTGTATTGGTCGAGGCTCTCCCTTCTTGCGCCGGGTCTAGATGCGCTGATAGCGTCCGCCACGATCACGATTTGGGCCTCCGGGGTTTCCGGCTCGATCTCATGGTGGTGGGCGCCGACGGCGTGCGTTACCGCATCCACTTCCCCATTCTCTTTTAGGTAGTTCATGCCCGCAACCGCGTGCGGGCCTTCCCACTCGGGTCCGACGGCCTTGCCGATATCGTGGAGCAGCCCTGCCCGCTTGGCGACCTCCACATTGAATCCTAGCTCTTGGGCGAGGAGCTTGGCGAGTTCTGCCACCTCGATCGAGTGATCCAACACGTTTTGAGCGTAGCTGGCTCTGAATCGGAGGCGGCCGAGGGTTCTAAGCGTGCCTGCGGAGATTCCGCCGACTCCGGCTTTGTCCGCCGCGTTCTCCCCAGCTTCCAAGATGACCCGTTCAACCTCTCCCGCCGCCTTTTCGTAAAGCTCTTCGATCCGGCCGGGATGGATGCGCCCGTCCAGCATGAGGTTCATGATCGTCAGCCGGGCGACCTCTCTTCGGACCGGGTCAAACGAGGAGACAACGACGTGGTCGGGGCTTTCGTCGATGATGAGGTCGACCCCCGTCACTTGTTCAAAAGTGCGGATGTTGCGGCCCTCTCTTCCGATGAGGCGGCCCTTTATGTCCTCGCTCGGAAGCTGAATGACAGCCGTGGTGGCTTCGATCGTGTAATCCACCGCGAGACGCTGGATGGAGTTGAGGATCGTCTCTTTGGCTTTGCGTTCCGCTTGCTCGATGGCTTCCGCTTGAATGTCTTTGACTTGGCTAGCGGTGAGTTCTTTGGCTTCTTGTGCGGCCTTTGCCAAGACCTCGGCCTTGGCTTGCTCTTGCGACAGGCTGGCCAGTCGGTCTAGTTGGGTTTGCGCCTCTTGCTGTCGCTGGTGCATGGCCGCTTCAGCCGCGGCTAGGGCTTGTTGGCGGGCGGGTAACTCCGCTTCTTGCGCCTTCATGGCCTCCTCGCGGGCTTGCAGCCGAGCTTCGTGAAGTTCTAAGTCCGTGCGCCGCTTCCTAATTTCATCTTCCGCTTCATCTTTGAGCCGCCGAGCCTGGTCTTTGGATTCGATGAGAGCGGCGTAGATGTCTGAGAGGTTCTTCTGGCGATCCAGTTCGAGGGCCGCCTTATCACCTGTCGTTTTGGAGCGCATCAGCACGTACACCGCGGCGCTCGCCACGAGCGCAAAGGCTAATCCTCCTATCAATCCAATAAGCAAAGAATTCATGGCTGCCGGGGATCAGGACTCCCCTATCTCAAATCCCGTATCCCAGATCGCATATCGCTTTCAAAAGTTGTCTTCCCGGCCGAAAAACTCATCGAGGGCGCTGCCTATTTCGTCTTCCGAGAAGCCGCGAGACAACAACAGGCGTGCCCCTTTTGCGCGCGGATCCGTCCGTTTGAACCGCGACGCAAGGACCGAGCGCATGCCTTCCGCCTGACTGTCGGCGGAGACCTGGCTTAGCCGTTCCTCGATCAATTCTTGTGGGGCGCCCCTTCGCGTAAGCTCGGAGCGCAGTTTTTCAATCCCCGCTGCCCGCTTCCCGGTCTTCGTGACGAGGAGGTTGTCTATCGTTTTAACGTCGTTGATGAGCCGGCGTTCCCGAAGGTACGCAACCACTCTCTCAACGATAGCCGATTCGAATCCGTTGCGTTCCAACCCAGAGCGAATCTCCGCTTCGAGGGCGTCGGAACGACGAAGGCGCTCCAAAGAGCGCTTGAGCGCCAACTGGAACGTCTCCTCGGGATCAGTAGGAACAGGCATAAATTAAGAACTAACGCCGCACGAAACCGCTCCCCTGCCGCATCCGAACTACCAACTACGGTCTGCGGGGGAGGTCGGTGAGTCCCCGAACCGGGAGGGGGTGGCTGGACAAGCTACTTCTCGACGCCTCCCTTCCGGCCATTTACCATTTACTATTTACGATTTACCGGACATCGGCGCCAGCGCTGCAGGCAAGGTCGCCTACGCTTGAACAAGCTCCTCCAAAGGCATCGAGTCTCGGACGTCGACGACTGCGGATATGGCCGCCGTCTTTTCCGTCTTGACCTGCTCGCGAATCTTGGCCTCGAGCTCGTCGAAGATGTCCGTGTGCTCTTCGAGGTACTGGCGGGCATTGTCTCGGCCTTGGCCAAGTCGGACGTCGCCGTAGTTGTAATAGGTGCCGGCTCGGCCGACGAGACCGCGCAGGGCGCCGATGTCGAGCACGTCGCCGGCTCGGCTGATGCCTTTGCCGAAGATCATGTCGAACTCAGCGGTGCGGAAGGGCGGGGCGACTTTGTTTTTGACGACTTTAACTTTGGTGCGGCAGCCGATCTGGTCGGTGCCGATCTTAATGGCGTCTCCGCGCCTGACTTCAAGCCGGACGCTCGCCCAGAACTTGAGCGCGCGGCCACCGGGGGTTGTTTCCGGGTTGCCGTACATGACGCCGATCTTCTCTCGGATCTGGTTGATGAAGATGGCCGCCGTTCGGGACTTGTTGAGGCTGCCGCCGAGCTTACGAAGCGCCTGGCTCATCATGCGGGCCTGGATGCCGACGTGCGCATCGCCCATCTCACCTTCAATCTCCGCTTTAGGAACAAGGGCGGCAACAGAGTCGATGACGACGAGGTCGACCGCGCCGCTCCGGATGATCGCATCCGCGATCTCGAGCGCTTCTTCGCCAGTGGTCGGCTGGGAGATGTACAGTTTGTCTACATCTACGCCGAGCGCACGGGCATATTCAATGTCCATCGCGTGCTCCGCATCGATGTAAAGAGCAAGCCCGCCCTTCCGCTGCGCCTCGGCCACACAGTGGAGGGCCAGAGTGGTCTTTCCACCCGACTCCGGGCCATAAATCTCGGTGATCCTTCCCTTGGGCAGTCCACCCACGCCAAGAGCCAAATCCAGGCTCAAAGAGCCGGTGGAGATGACTTCCATCGCCTCTCGCTCGCCTTGCCCAAGGCGCATAATGGCGCCCTTTCCAAAGGCCTTCTCAACCTGATTCAAAGCCATGTCGAGAGCGCGCTCACGGTCGGCGCTTAGGCCCGGCTTGGCGTGACCATTGCCGTTCGTTTCCAGTGGGGGAGTTGTCTTTCTCACTATAGTGTTCCTACGTCTACTATTCTATACCAAACTGCTCTTCGCTTTCCTAGCCCCTGCCTTGCTTTTCAGGCGTTTTTACTGGGCTTGTGAAGGATGATACGCGATATTTGGGGTGCTCGGGTGTTCGGGTGCCAGGTGCTCGGCTCTCAGGCTCTCAAGGTGTTCAGGTGTAGGGGGTGGGAGTTCACGCGGAGGGCGCGGAGGTTTGGGGAGGTACGCGGAGGGGTTGGGGAACGGTGAGGGGCTGGATGGAAGTGCTGCACGGCGATTTTTGTAGTGCACGTTTTTGAGGGCAGAGTAGCTGAGGTCGAGGGAGGAAGGATGAAGGATGAAGGATGAAGGCGGAGGGATGAAGGATGAAGGGAAAGCGGGGAGTTTGGCTGTTGTAGCACAGGTGTCATGGGTGGATGCTGTTTGATCAGGGGGGACCATAAATTCCTTGGTTCAGGCGGTGTGCGCTGCATTTGAATATTTAGTGGAGAAGGGGTACATAAAAGGTTTGGTTGGCGAGTGGGGCCGGGTGGCGGGTGACCGGCGATAGTCGCGGAGGGGACCATAAAATGGTTTTAGATGCGGATATGCGATTAGTGAAAAAGGGGACCACAAAATCCTGGAGCCTCCGATTTGAGCTGGTCAATTGGCTGCCAAGCGATGGAGCGTTCACTGAAGGAGGGATGTTCCAGTCTATCACGTTGTGAACTAAAAAGATAGACGAATGTCTGCTGGTTTGTCGACAATTTTGTGTTGTGCTTTTAGAGCCGCTGCTCGTCTTCGGTTTGCGAAGTTGAAAACAGGTCCAGCTTTCATCAGGTGCGGCCCGCTTCGCAACATAAAGATGCGGGTACGGGTGGGTTATAAAGGTTTGCCAGATTCTCCGCGCCAACTGCCTCCGTCGAAAACCCCGCATTTGGAACTTGGCGGCGAAGCCGACATGACAAGTACCCAGCATCTTGGGAGAGGTGATTGGGGGACAGGCACGAACCGGGCGAAGGCTTAGCAAATGAGGAAGAAATGGCTCTTTGTACTGCTGGTTCTAGCCCCGATTATTGTCTATCTGGGAATCGCATTGAACAAGTGCGACGACTACGCTGTATGGCGCCCGACGCTATTGGGCGGTTTGGAGAAATACAAAAAGGACCACACGGGTTGGCCCAGGAGCTTTTCTGAATTGAGATCCTTCTTGGACTCGCCTGATACTCTTGCGCACATGGACCCTCGCTTTCGGCCCATCGACGGCAACCGGGCGGTGATGACCTTAAAGGATTGGGCTCATCTGACACCGGGCCGATCCACCTACGTCGTCGAACTGGATTCCGAAAGGACAATAAGTTGCCGGGAGCAATAGGGGAAGCGAACCCGATATGATAAGTACCCGGCATTTTGTGGCTTATGGTTGGGGCACGAAATGATTCTATTAGCGGTTCAGCTATACGCGTTACTCGCCGTCCAGACCCAAAAGAGGCCGGTTCATCCGGCCTCACCGGTTGAAGTTGCCTCGGTCCGCCGCTTCGCGCAGCAGTTCTATGACTGGTACACGCCGAAGGCTAATGCTGATAACTCTATCGATGCAGAGCACCTTGCCCTCACCACCAGACCCCCTGCATTCAGCCCAGAGTTGCGGAGGGCCCTGCTTGAAGATTGGACCGCTCAGAGCAAAGTCACCGGCGGGATTGTTGGGATCGATTGGGACCCTTTCCTTGGTGGGCAGGACCCCGAAAGCCGTTATTGGGTTCGGAGGATTCAACATAGGGGGCAGATCTGGCTTGTCAGCGTCTGGAGCGCCTATGCGAAGCAATCTCACGAGCCTGATGTGATCGCCCACGTGGAAAAGAGCGGAGGTAAGTATGGGTGGTGTTTTACGAACATCGTGTACGGTAAGGACAAAGGCGACGACCTGCTTAACGCCTTGCATCTGCTGAAGAAGGACCGAGAGCGTTATCCTAAGGATGACTCCGGCAGCACGTCAGGAGATCAGAGATGATTTCATGGCCCGGGACCCAAACGTCGTATATGTTCCCGCGTGGCAGGCCGCTCTCCTCACAAGTCTATCGGTTCGCTCGGTCTCTTCCGGGAGAGGGCCTTTGAGATTGGTTCGCTGGGTGAGAAAGGGTGGCTTGGATAGTTTCGGGACCTTAGCTGAATTGACGAGATCCTCAGTTGCAACGGATTCCGAGGCATAAAAACCGAAAATTCATAGACTTTATTGGCCCATAGGAGAAGTAATGAGTCAAGACGATTCTATCAAAAGCAATGGCCCTTCCACTGGAAAATGGCTGAGTGCCTCCGACATTCAATCGAAGTTTATCGGATTCGAATATGAGGCCAGCCCTGGTGGCCTGCTTGTTGAGGTCTATGTTGACGAGACCGACATGGCTGTCAAGATCAGGTTCGCCATTCATTCGTCGCCTTTTTCAACGAGGATTGAGAACTTCATGCCTGGGCTACATAGGGCAGTAGACACCCTGGCCGCGGACCTTAAGAAAGGCTTCTCTGGGTCGGAACCATGACAGCGCCTCCGCGCCGCCACAGCGGCGTGTCTCTCGTTGGAGAAGCACTTCGGGCGGGCTTTTGAGGTTGTGTGCAGGGGGCAGGTCCGGACCGGGATAGCCTCAGGGACCACGAGGCTCAGGAGACCAAAGACTAATGCCACGCGGGTCCCGAGATCGTGTGGCACGAAAAACGGGAATGAACCGAATTTCTAACGCTGTAATAACCACTCGCCATTCGGGCCCACTAGGAGTTGGACTCGAACTCTCGTGTTGCCAATGATCGTTGGTTCGTTAACTTCCATATAAGCGTGTCGTGCGTCAAGCATCCGGAAAAGAGGATCTACTTTATCCAGAGCGAAACCAGAGTCATAGCAATACGGCGCCAGCTCTTGCTGACTTGTTGGCCAACGGTGATGGGCGGACATGAACGCTTTTGAGGCTCCCCATACCAACGCCCTGCATTCGCCGCTCGTGCCGCTCCTGGAGGCCCAGGAGATCAGGAGAACGATTGCAATAGTGATGGCAATTGAAGCGAACACCTTTGCTCTGGCCACAGAACCTCCGTTTTCGATTACGCCGAGTGCTTCCTGGGGGATTTCCCCAGGCCTTGCATGTGCTACTGAAACTGACTATAGAACTCCGGTCCGAGAAGTATGAGAGCCTCGTTCGCCCTCGCAAGGATCAATTCTAGGCCTCCCGGCCGCTTCATCGCTTGTCGACCAATTGAGGGCAGTTGAAATTCCGGATGACGATCATGGACGGATCTCCACAACCGATGGTATGTCTCAAACAGCTTGCCACCCCGGTGCGGGGAAATTAAATCGTCTAGCTCGTTGGCTCGGCAAATATAGCCGTCGAGGAATCCGTCCGCATAGTCAACGCTGAGACAGACCGCCAGATGTCCATTATCGTAGGCCACACTTTCGTAAGTGCGGAGCGGATGGTTGTCAACGCGCCTCTTTTTCAATCCGTACTGCGTGAAAAATGGCGCCAATTGCGTGTCAATTGCGGCTTCGAAGCGGCTTGAGATTGGATTTATCACGATTTATCGGTAAAGCAGCTCCCCGCCTTCTATTCTATGCCTATAAACACGGTCATCACGTGAATCCGGGCATGAAGGCCCGCTTTCCCAATACCCAATACCCAATACCCAATACCAGTCACCTCAGAAAGGTATTCTCCCCCCCCTGTATGGAGACCACTCTTGTTCTTATTAAGCCTGGCGGAGTCCAGAGGAATCTAATTGGCGAAATCACTCGCCGTGTTGAGCAGCGCGGGCTGAAGGTGACGGCGTTGAAGTTGCTTAATGCGCCTCGGGCGACCGTGGAGGAGCATTATGCGGAGCATAAGGGGAAGGGGTTTTATGAGGATGTGGTCAGCTATTTGACGAGCGGGCCCATCGTGGCGATGGCGGTCAGTGGGACGAACGCGGTGAAGGCGATCCGGGCGATGATGGGGGCGACCAACCCGTTGGAGGCTACTCCTGGCACCGTCCGCGGGGATTTGGCGCTTACGATTGACGACAACCTCACTCACTCTAGCAGCGATCCAGAGGCGGCGGCGAAAGAGTTGAAGCTTTGGTTTCCGGACGGCGTTATTTCTTAATCCAATTTGTAATGTCATCCCGAAGGTGCCGCGAAGCAAGCCGAGGGACCCTGTTTTGAATGCGTTGGCGTTAGTAAAGCAAGATTTGATACAAGGTCCCTCGGCTTGCTTCGTGGCACCTTCGGGATGACATTTACACACAAGAGAAGAATTAGAAGCAAGCGGTGTTTGGCATGGTGCGCGAGTCTGACATTCTTTGTCATCCTGAGCGAGTCCGCGAGTCGAAGGACCTGACTGGAAGTTTCGCCTGTCTGTACGAGCACTTCGTCCTTTAACCTGAAATGACTCTCGAGTTGCTTGAAATTGAGATCGGAGAAGGTCCCTCGGCTCGGCTTCGCTTCGCCTTCCTCCTTCGCTAAAGCTACGGCGGACAGGTCGGGATGACATTACACATGAGAAGTGGAGAGACAGACCTGTGCAAGCTGGGAGTCGGCTCATTTTACGCCCCGATGGTGAACGCAGTTCATGTCTTCTCCTAAGAAAATGTGTTGCTCGCAGGTTCAAAAGCACGCGCCGGGGTTGAGCGCATTCCTCGATTACAGTCAGGTCCTTCGACTCGCGGACTCGCTCAGGATGACAACAAAAGAAGGAAGCAACTTCGAGCCGGTTTCAACGCAGGAGAAGCCTCCATACGCGGGACGTAATTGGCGGCTGGGCGGTAGTTGATGGTCCGCGTATGGAGGCAGCAGCCCAGAAACGCCGTAACGCCGCAATGCCGTAACGCCTTCCTCACTTATTCAGCAGATCACGCAGTCGGCGCCGCTGAGCCAAGGCGCGCAGCTTCTTAATCGCTTGGATTTCGATTTGTCGGACGCGCTCGCGGGAGAGCTTCATATCTTTGGCGATCTCTTCCTGCAAGGAAGATTCGTTGCCATCGAGCCGGAACCGCATGCGCATGACTCGCTGCTCACGGTCGCTCAGTTCCATCATGATCCGCTGGAGCTCTCGGATCATCTCCTGAGTGAGCATCCTCGCTTCAGGGTCCTCGTTTTCGGTGTCGCATATGAGGTTGCCGAGCGTCATGCCGCCGCCTTCGCCGACGGGCAAGTCGAGACTTAGGAGTTCCTGAGAACATTGCAGCAAGGCTAAAAGTTTCTTGGGGCTCAAGCCCATGGCCAATGCCAACTGGTCG
>JANYLD010000395.1 GCA_025363835.1 Armatimonadota bacterium | reverse complement strand
TAGATTTTACCAATACAAAAGCTTTTAACTGGTATAAAAATAAAACTAAGGAAAATCTCATCGACCTGGGGCTTTCGGGGTGGATGGCGGACTTCGGCGAATATTTGCCGACCGATGTCGTCCTCTTCGACGGAAGCGACCCCATGCTCGCCCACAACGCCTGGCCAGCCCTCTGGGCGAGGAACTGCCGCGAGGCAATTGAAGAGGCCGGGGCCATGGACGATGTCACCTTCTTCATGAGAGCCGGATACACGGGCAGTCAGCGCTACAGTCCCCTCATGTGGGCCGGCGACCAGAACGTCGATTGGAGCGAGGACGACGGCCTTCCCTCGGTGATCCCCGCGGCCCTGAGCCTCGCCGTCTGCGGGCACGGGCTTCATCACTCGGATATCGGCGGCTATACGACGCTGTTCGGCATGAAGCGTGATCGCGAACTCTTTATGCGCTGGGCCGAGCTTTCGGTTTTTTCCGCCATGATGCGGAGCCACGAGGGAAACCGTCCGGGCGACAACTGGCAATTCGACTCCGACGAAATCACCCTAGCTCATCTTGCGCGAATGTCGCGTCTCTTTGTCGCCCTGAAGCCCTACCGGAGCGAAATGATTGCCCTGAATGCGCGAGAAGGGCTTCCCTTGCAGCGCCCCCTCTTCATGGCCTTCGAGGATGACGAGAAATCCTGGACGATTAAAGACGAGTTCCTTTTTGGGGACGACATCCTCGTCGCGCCGGTCATCAGGCAGGGAGCTATTTCGAGGTCGGTGCACCTTCCCGCGGCGAACTGGATTTGCGCATGGAGCGGGAAAGAATATCAGGGTGGGGACTTCGAGATAGCCGCTCCACTCGGGGAACCTCCCGCCTTCATCCTCGCGGCTTCACCCCGCCTTCAGAAAATTCGCGGCGCATTCATTCGAAGCAGGGAGGGCGGCTGAGGCCGGTCTTCATCGCCCCAATTTCAGCCAGCGCCGAGCTCGTAGTGACAGGCCACCGAGTGGCCGGGCGAGGTTTCGCGGAGGGCCGGCTCCAAAGCGGCGCAGTCCTTCCGCGCGTAGCTGCACCGGGTATGGAAGCGGCAGCCTGCCGGAGGATTGACGGGATCGGGTATGTCTCCCGCCAGGATTATCTTTCCCCCCTTGGCATCCGGATCGGGCGTGAGGATGGAGGAGAGCAGGGCCTCGGTATAGGGATGCCGCGGACGGGAAAAAAGGCTTTCCGATTCCGCGAGTTCAACGATTTTCCCGAGGTACATGACCGCGATCCTCGAACTAATATGTCTAACTACTCCGAGGTTGTGGGCGATGAAGAGGTAGGTGGTCCCGAATTCCTCCTGCAGCTCCTCGAGGAGATTGAGGACCTGGGCTTGGATGGAAACGTCGAGGGCCGAGACCGGCTCGTCGGCCACCACAAGCTTCGGCCGGAGGGCGAGGGAGCGGGCGATCGCTATCCGCTGCCTCTGCCCGCCGGAGAATTCATGGGGATAGCGGGCGAGGTGGGACTCCTTCAACCCTACGGCCTCGATAAGGAATTTGACGCGGCTCTGCCTCTCAGTGCGATCGCCGATCCCGTGGGTCTTGAGGGGTTCCTCGAGGATGGTCCGCACGGTATTCCTGGGATCGAGGGATGAATAGGGATCTTGGAACACTATCTGCATTTGCCGACGGATTGGCTTTAGTTCCTTCGCCGGGAGGGTCGCGATATTGCGTTCCCGCCCGTCGACGCGAAAGAAGACGTCGCCCGACGTGGGCTTGTAGAGGCGGATGATGGTCCTTCCCACCGTCGTCTTGCCGCAGCCCGATTCGCCGACGAGCCCGAGCGTCTCCCCCTCGAAGATGTCGAAGCTGACACCGTCGACGGCGTTCAGGCTGACCTTCTTCGAATCGAAAATACCATTTCGAATTGGGAATGATTTTATCAGCGAGCGTACGGACATGAGGGCTTCGCGCCTTTCCATCGATATCCTCCAGCGACCTAGTCGGCGAGTACGCAGGCCGCGCGATGGCCCGGGGCGACTTCCCGCAGCGGCGGCATCGAATCCGAGCACTCCGCCCTCGCGATCGGGCAACGTTCGCGGAAGACGCATCCCGAGACCGCGTCGAAGGGGCTTGGCACCGTGCCTTTAATTGGGATCAATTTCTTGTCCCTCTCGGCGGTCCCCGAGGGCAGGGAATCAAGGAGCCCCCGGGTGTAGGGATGGCGGGGATTCCGGAACAGTTCGCGGACCCCCGCGCTCTCCACGATCTTCCCGAGATACATCACGGAGATGTCGTCGGCGATGTTGGCGACGACGCCGAGATCGTGGGTTATTATGAGGAGAGACATCTTGAATTTCGCCTTGAGATCCGCCATGAGATCCAGGACTTGAGCCTGAATCGTCACGTCGAGGGCGGTTGTCGGCTCGTCGGCTATGAGAAGCGAGGGATTGCAGCTGAGCGCCATGGCGATCATGACCCGCTGTCGCATCCCGCCAGACAATTCGTGAGGAAAGGAGTCCACGCGCTTTTCTGGAGCCTGTATGCCGACGGCTTTGAGCATCTCGACGGCACGGACGCGGGCTTCCCGCTTGGCGCAGTGCTGATGGAGGCTGACCGCCTCGACGATCTGGGCGCCCACGGTGAACACGGGGTTGAGCGAGGTCATCGGCTCCTGGAAGATCATTGCTATTTCATTGCCGCGCAGCGATCGCATCACCGTTCCCGTGGGATTCTGCGTCGCGATATCGGTTG
>JANYLD010000343.1 GCA_025363835.1 Armatimonadota bacterium | reverse complement strand
CGCCCGACGGTCCGTGCAGACCAATCCGCCGCAAATCCTGCTCACCAATTATGTCATGGCGGAGTTGATGTTGGTCCGCCCGGATGACCAAAGTCTGTTCCCGCCGGCCGGGCCGGACGGGTTGCGCTACTTCGTCTTTGACGAATTGCACACCTACCGAGGTCGCCAGGGCGCGGATGTCGCCATGCTCATCCGCCGGCTCAAGGAACGTGCCGCCGCCCCGGATGTTGTGTGCGTTGGCACGAGCGCAACGATGGTTGCCAGCAGGGAGGCCACGCCGCTACAGCGCCGCGAAACGGTCGCGGCTTTCGCCTCGCAGGTTTTCGGGCGCGCCATCACCCAAAACCAGGCCATCGAGGAAACGCTCGAACCGTTCACACAAGGCGGCGAACCTTCGCGCGAGGAATTGGCGGCTTCACTCACCGCGCCATTGCCCGCAGCCCTGCAGGAATTTCGCCGCCACCCGCTGGCCCGTTGGTCGGAAGGCGAGTTTGGCGTCGAACCGGAAGAAGGCGGCCGTTTGCGCCGTCGCATCCCCAGGACGCTTACCGACGCAGCGGCCAGACTGACTGAGGCGACCGGCGGGACTCCGGACGCGTGCCGGGAGCGGCTGCGCGAACTCCTCACCCGCGGCGGCGAGCTGCTGCGCGACGACGGCGGGCGAGCCTTCGCCTTCAAATTGCACCAGTTCATCGGCCAGGGCCGCGCCGTGTACTCCACCCTTGAACCGGCAGCCACGCGGCAATTCTCCCTTGAAGGTCAGGCATTCGCCGGGCCGGGCCGCTTGTTCGTGCCCATCAAATTCTGCCGCCAGTGCGGACAGGACTACTACCACGTAATTCGCGACCGCAACGGCTCGAGTTTTCGCGCCCACCCGGTCGGCATGGACACCATCGAGGACGGTGCGCAAGCCGGTTACCTCATGCTCGCCCCGCTCGAAAACGACTGGAGCGATGATCGCGTGCCCGATGAGTGGCGCGATCGTAACGGGCGACTTAAGCCATCTTGGCGCGACCGTCTGCCGGAGGCCGTGTGGGTCAGCCCCAACGGCGATTTCTTCACGATGCCCCGCGACGGAGCAATCAAAATGTGGTGGCAGCCCGCGCCTTTTTCTCTCTGCCTGAACTGCGGCGAGTTCTATTCCCGCCGCGAACTGGAGTTCGCCAAACTGGCCTCGCTTTCCAGCGAAGCGCGAACCAGCGCAACCACTGTGCTCGCAACTTCGTTGCTCCGCCGGTCCGCCGGCATGGAAGGCGCGAGGGACAAACTCCTCACATTCACCGACAACCGGCAGGACGCCTCGCTGCAATCCGGGCATTTCAACGATTTCATCCACGTCTCGTTGCTTCGTTGTGCCTTGCACGCCGCCTTGCTCCGCGACAACGAACTGACCTTTGACCGCGTCGCTGAGGCGGTCGTTGCCGCCAGCGGCCTTACCGTGCTCGGTGTCGGCAGGAACCCCGAGCTTGACCCGACCTCTCCCTCCGCCGCCGACGTGATGCGGGTATTCATCGAACTGACCGAGTACCGCATCTACGAAGACTTGCGGCGCGGCTGGCGTGTCGTGCAGCCCAACCTGGAAAATGTTGGTCTCCTCCGGGTTGGCTACCGGGGCTTGGAGGCGTTATGCGCGGACAACGCCCGCTGGCAATTCCATCCGGCGGTCGCTGGCCTCGCCGCGACCGATCGCGAACGCCTTGTGCGCGCCGTCCTGGACCAGTTCCGCCGCAAGCTCGCCATTGCGTGCCGTTGCTTGCAGGAAACCAACCAGCAACAACTCCGGCGGCGCTCCGAACAAAACCTGAATGACTTCTGGGGCCTCGACGAGGCAGGCGCGGAACTGCGCACGGCAAACCGCTTTGTGCGCGAGGGCAAGTCACAGCGCCTGGCCGAAGGATTCAGCTTGGGCGACCGCAGCAAACTCGGCCGCTTCGTATCCGGTGAGTTGGGCCTCAACCCGACGGCCTACGACACATTCCTCGACGGCCTCCTCGCCCTGCTGGTCGGGCAGGGATTGCTCCGGCGGCTCGACCCGCTGGACGACCACCAGTTTTTCCAACTGGACGCCGCCTGCCTGCTTTGGCGTTTGAGCGACGGCAGCCCACCCCCGCTCGATCCGCTGTACGCCCGCCGCACCGGTGCCACCGGCTATGTTGAGACACCGCCGCCGGTGAACGCCTTCTTTCAGCGTTTCTATCGCGATTCTGCCGTCGCGCTTGCCGCGCTCGAAGCTTGCGAACACACCGCGCAGGTCGTCAAGCCGGGCGAACGCGAGCGCCGCGAGCGCCGCTTCCGTTGGGAAACCAGCGACACGACGAGGGAGCGCGACGGTCTCCGCCGCCTGCCATACTTGGTTTGCTCTCCGACGATGGAACTTGGCGTGGACATCGCCGATCTCGATCTTGTTCACTTGCGCAACGTGCCACCAACCCCGGCCAACTACGCCCAGCGCAGTGGCCGTGCCGGACGCCAGGGCCAGCCCGGCTTGATCATTACTTACTGCGGCGCCATCAACAGCCACGACCAGTACTTCTTCAACCGCCGCGCCGACATGGTTGCCGGAAGTGTGCGCCCGCCCCGCCTCGAAGTTGCCAACGAGTCACTTGTGCGCGCCCATCTTCAAGCCGTTTGGCTCGCACAGGTTCGACTGCCTCTTGGCGACTCCGTTGAGGAAGTGATTGATACAGACAACGAAACCCAGCTTCTGCTCCGCGCCACCGCCACCGATGCGATCCAGCTTTCCGACGCGGCGAAAAACGAAGTCCGCGAGCGGGCCCGCCGCATTCTCGAATTTGATTTGGCCGCTCTCGCCCACGCGGGCTGGTTCAGCGACACCTGGCTCGAAACGGTAATCAATGAAGCGCCCACCAACTTTGACCGCGCCTTTGACCGCTGGCGCGAACTCTATCGCGCCGCCACCAGACAGATGGTCGAAGCGCAAAGCGCCCTGAGGCGTGCACGTGATCGCGACGCTCAGGCCGAGGCCCGCCGCCGCGAGGAGGAGGCTTTGCGCCAACTCAATTTGCTTCGGCAAATCTCAACCAATCGCGAAGAAAGCGATTTCTACCCCTACCGATACCTCGCCAGCGAGGGCTTCCTGCCCGGTTACAACTTCCCGGCGTTGCCAGTTCGCGCCTGGGTCCCACGCGACGACGGCGAATTTATTGCCCGCCCCCGCTTCCTCGCCCTTCGCGAGTTCGGCCCCAACAACATCGTTTACCACGAGGGGGCGAAGTGGGAAATCGTCAGCTTCCAGTCGCCGCCGGGCGGTCTTGAAGAACGGCGCAGCCAGAAGCGGTTCTGCGGGACTTGCGGAAGTTTCTGCGAAACCACTTTCGACCGCTGTCCCGATTGCGATACGCGCTTCGATCCGACCAACAGCCAACTCCAATCGCTGCTTGAGCAGCCCAACGTCCGTTGTCGCCGGCGCGAGCGCATCACTTGCGACGAAGAGGACCGACGACGACGCGGCTTCGATTTGCACGTCGCCTACCAATTCGCCACCAATCCCGGCGGCGAAAGACGCATCCGCGAGGCCGACGTTATGGTCGGGCAAACACCAGTCCTGCGGCTCATCTACGGGCCAGCCGCCACCTTGCTCCGGGTCAATCGCGGCTGGCGAACCGCCGACACGCCGGGCTTTCTCGTGGATCTGGAAAGCGGCGAGGTTCTCGCAGGCCCACCCCCAGCAGCCGGCCCAACCCCGCGACCCCGCCGGATCGAACGGCTGCAGCTTGCCGTTCACTCCACCCAGAACCTCTTGCTTGTTCGATTGCTCCGCCCCGAGCTGCGCGACACGGACGTGGAAGCGACACTGCAGTACGCGCTCCAGCGCGGCATGGAGCAGCTTTTCCAACTTGAGGAATCAGAGATTGGAGCCGAGCGGGTCGGGGACGGTGACCAACGCGCTCTCCTTTTCTTTGAATCAGGCGAAGGCGGAGTCGGCGCTCTGCGCCGCCTGGTCGAAGACGCGGACGCGGTCGCCCGCCTCGCCCTTGAAGCCCTTGAGCGTTGCCATTTCGACCCCGCGGGAGTGGACCGCCGGCCAGCGTGCTTGGCCGCGTGTTACGAATGCCTGATGAGCTTCGGAAATCAGCACGAGTCCCTAAAGCTGGACCGCCGCCGCCTCAGCCAGCACCTCCTCGACCTTGCCACCAGCCGCACATTCCCACGCATCGCCGGACGCGACTGGAACAGCCATCTGGCCTGGCTCCGCTCGCTGACCGATTCCCGGTCCGAAATCGAGCGCCGTTTTCTCACCGGCTTGGCCGCAGGTTTCCACCGCCTGCCCGACGAAGCCCAGAAGCCCATCGCAGAGCCGCGTTGCATTCCGGATTTCTTCTACACCCCGAACGTCTGTGTTTGCTGCGACGGCTCCGTCCACGACGAACTGGCCCAGGCCGCCACCGACCGCGTGCTACGCGCCGAACTCGTAAGCCGGGGCTATCGTGTTATCGTGATACGCTACGACCGAAACATCGAAGACCAAATCGCCGCCGCGCCCGAAGTCTTCGGCCGTCGCGTTTGAAATCTAGGGGGAAGGCTTTTCGCTATCTTGACAACTCAGCCGTGCCCCAACTCTTCAACAAATGGGGTTCGAGCGAGAGATGAAAGGCGGATAGCGGGCCTCCAAAAGCCTTGTGGCCCGATGATTTACAGTCCCGTTGACTCATGGAAAAAAGACACCGAAGGGGTCTGAGTAAGCGGGCCGTTTCGGACTCATGTTTCGGTTCGTTAGTCTTGATATGTTTTTTGGAGTTCCGCGGCGAGCTAAAACGAG
>JANYLD010000315.1 GCA_025363835.1 Armatimonadota bacterium | reverse complement strand
CCTGGGAATAGATGTTCTCCTGCAACCAGCCGAGGATTTGCTTGTAATCGCCGACCTTCATGAGATCGCACGTGTCCGGGATGTCCTTCTTAAGGGTCGCCCAGACCTGCGCTCCAATCAGGTTGCCCATCGAGTAAGTGGGGAAGTAGCCGCAGGACCCCCGTGCCCAATGGACGTCTTGGAGAACGCCCACGCCATCGTTCGTCGGAGTCACGCCCAGGTATTCGGTGTACTTCGCATTCCAAACCTCCGGCAAATCCTCGGCTTGGATCGCGTTGGTGATCATCAAGACTTCGATTTCGAAGCGGATAAGGATGTGCAGGTTATAGGTAAGTTCGTCCGCTCCAACTCGTATGAATCCAGGCTGCACCTTGTTGAGTGCCCTGCAGAAAGTGTCCAGGTCCAGGTTTGCCAAGGCAGGCACACCACGTTGCAAAACGGGGAGGAAGTAGGTCCAGAACGAACGGGTGCGTCCGACGATGTTCTCCCACATGCGCGATTGGCTCTCATGAACGGCAAGCGAAGTCCCACCCGCTAGCGGAGTGCGATCCCACTTTGCGGGGGAACCCTGCTCATACACGCCGTGCCCCATCTCGTGGAGGCTGCTGGAAAGGACGCCTTTCACATGCTCGCTTGGTTTGGTCGTCATGCGAATGTCGCCACGTGTTGTGCCCCCGCAGAAAGCACTCGTGGCAACGTCGAGACGACCGCGGTTATAGTCGAAGCCGATATGGGCCGTGATCTCTTGGGCTACGTTTCTTAGCGTCGCCGTGTCCCAGCTGCCATAGAGAAATGTATCCGGCGCCTCTGCCCCGCGCTCTTGAATATCTTTCACAAGGGTAACGATCGGTTGCTTAATGGCATCGAACATCCCTTGGGCATCTCCAATTTTTGCCCCCTCCTCATAGAGGTCGATCATCGGATCGTAGGGGTGCGCGGCACTGGGATCGAAGAGATGCGACATCTCTCGAGCGATCTCCATGTGTTCTTGGTAATAAGGGCGCATCGCTGGGAAGTCAGATTCCACGCGCGCTCTCTTCCAGACTTCGTAGGCGTCGCCAGACACCTTTGCTCGCCGCTCGACTAAGGGGGTCGGCAATTTAGAATCGGAGTCCAGTTCTCTTCGAAAGACGCGGCACGTCGCATCCTCCTCGGAGCCCGGAGCCGCTTCCTTTTCCGCATTCTCCAGCAGTCGCCGAGTCTCGTCCGAAGTCATTAACTGATGCGCCATTCGGCTCAGAATAGTGGTCTGCGCACTCCGAGCTGTAGCCCCGCCCGCGGGCATTAAAACCTGTCGGTCCCAATTCATTAGGCCCAAGCCGGCCTCGATGGCTTGAATATCTCGGTATCGGTCGATAAGGGCAGAGTAAGCAGGTCCGGGCATGAATTGTAGTTTGGCGCTTCTCGGAAAATAAATCGTAAGTCGTAAACCGTAAATCGAGGGAAAGCTCTTACAATCGCCCCGTAATTGCAGTCAGGTCCTCCACTCGGAGCCTCGCTCCTAAGAAATCCTTGTCGAGTGAGGCGAAATGGATAAGACGTGGACGTCCTGCCTAAGGAGCAGACCTGGAGGTCCGCGCTCCTAATCCGGCGACTTTTAACGTCTGCTGCCTGGACACGTGGGCTCGTAATTTACACCCGCTCGCGCCCGCCAACCTCGCGTCGAGGCTTCCAGGCATCACCCGCTTTTAGCCTGAGAACTCATCATTTCTTAGGAGAGTGCGTGAACCGTGTTCACCTTACTGAGGATGAAAACTGAATCCGAGGTCCGATAGCCCCGAAGGGGCGAAATGTTAAAGTCCAGGTGCAAAGCCCTGGGTAGACCCGTGAACCCATTCTTGCGCCCCAACGGAGTGCTATAACCTCCCAACCCGTCGAACACTTTTCAGACAAGCGGATGACAAAAAAAGGGAAGAACATGTTCTACGAAAGCGCCCGCTGCCGCATAGCATGGTCGACCAAGACCAGCGCGACCATAGCTTCCACAATCGGAACGGCGCGCGGCAGCACGCAAGGGTCGTGCCGGCCTCGGCCTTTAAGAGTCGTATTCTCGTGCTCAGTCGTCACCGTGTGCTGCTCATGCATGATCGTAGCCGTTGGCTTAAAAGCGGCATGGATCGTGATGGGTTGGCCGTTGGAAATCCCGCCTTGGATGCCACCGCTGCGATTGGTCGGGGTGTAGACATGCTTCTCGTCGTCCGCATAGAACTCATCGTTGTGCTCCAGACCAGTGAGGTTGGTCCCCGCAAATCCATCGCCGGATTCAAATCCCTTACAGGCCGGCAGAGAAAGGAGCGCCTTCGCGAGGTCGGCTTCCAGCTTGTCAAAAATGGGAGCGCCCCAACCGGCAGGAACGCCACGGGCAACGCAGCCTATGACGCCTCCCACCGAATTGCCGGCCTTTCTGACTTCTTCGATATAAGCGATCATCTGCGCGGCGCTTTCGGAGTCCGGACAACGAACCGGAGTAGCTTCCACCTGCTCGGTGGTCACCAGAAGAGGGTCAATGGAAGCCGTAAGATGGTGAACTTTCTCAACCCAAGCCACGACTTCAACCCCAAATCCTTTTAAGACCTGCTTCGCAATGGCTCCCGCCGCCACGCGCCCGACCGTCTCTCGCGCAGACGCCCGGCCGCCTCCCGACCAAGCTCGGATTCCAAATTTTTGGTCATAAGCAAAGTCCGCATGGGAAGGTCGATATTTTTCCCTCATCTCATCGTAGTCGCGAGACCGGGCATCCTCATTGCGAACGAGCAATCCAATTGGCGTGCCTAGCGTGAGGCCGTCCAGCACCCCGCTCAGGATCTCAACAGTATCCGACTCTTTTCGCTGGCTGACAAGATTCGATTGGCCGGGACGCCGACGATCCAACTCGCTCTGGATCATTTCTTGGGTCAACTCAATTCGAGGCGGACAACCGTCCACCACCGCGCCGACCGCGGGGCCATGGGATTCGCCAAAGGTGGTGACTCGGAACAGCGTTCCGAAGCTGCTGGACACGTTTGCAGTGTACATGGGGCGTAAATGTTAAATCGTAAATCGTAAAGCGCCCGGAATGGAATCGGAAAAACGAAACCGGCCACTCATCAGTGGAGTGGCCGGTTTCCGCAAATGTCGGTCGCAGATCTCATTCCCGGAATTCTCCGGCGATTTACGATTTACGACTTACGATTTACACTCTGATCAAGGCAGTATCGCGACCCAACCTTCAGGTTTGCCCAGAGGGTTTGTGCCGAGACCGCCAATCACCTTGCCATCTTGCGAAATACAAGTGGCGCTAAGGAGAGTCCAACCGGTAAGCGGGACCGTCATCCCTTTGCTCTGGAGGACGGTCTGCAGCTTCTGCATGCCCGTTCCCTGAGTCCAAATGAACGCCTCAGTATTGCCAACTCCGACGCCCGTCTGGGACTCGCCCACGACGATGGTTCCGTCGGAAGATACGGCAAAGGCACGAGCGTTCAATGACGATCCGCCCAAATTGCCCAGGTCCACGAGGCCCCCGCCGCTGGTCCATCGGAAGGCCGCGGTGTGCGTGCCACCGACGTTGCTTCCAGATTCACCAATGATGACCGAGCCATCGCCGTTAGTGCCGTTGGCCAGAGATTCGGTGCCTCCCGTGAAGACTCCGAGACTGGAAGGCGCTCCGCCTCCCACCCATCGGACGGCTCGCGCCCCGATCGTCTGTCCGCTTTCACCGACGATGACGTTTCCGTCAACGCTGATAGCTCTGGCGAGGCTGAAGGATCCGCCTGTAAGAGTTCCGAGGTCGGTCGCGGCGCCGGCAATCCACTTCGTTGCGTGAGTTGCGCTGGTGCTCGTGCTTGCTTGGCCAACGATGACGCTGCCGTTGCCTGAAACGCCAAACGCTGCTGACGCGCCGGTGCCGCCAGGAAGATTGGGAAGCTCAGTGACCACTCCGCCCGAGTACGTGAAGGCGGTTATGTTCGTCAACTGCCGGACGCCCACAATCGTCGTTCCCGCCGAATTGCTCGCATAGGCAACGCCGGGACCAACATTTGTCAGGGCTGCAATGCCACCGTTGTCCTGCCAGAGGATCGCGTTATTGGCTGGCGCTTGTCCGCTTGGGGGGGTGGGGGTTCCAAAGCCGACTGCGGTCGACCCGTTGGCGCTAAGGCCCTGGATACCACTCGAGAAGATGCCTCCCGGCAAGTCGCTCGTGTGGATGAACGCTGCAGTGCCAACGACGACCTGAACTTGTGCGTTCTTGGTTGGGTCTGCATTGCTAGTCGCCATAACCGTGTACGTGCCTGGAGTGGCAGGGGCCGTATAGACACCATTCTGGGTGATCGATCCATTGGCGCTTCCACCCACTACCGACCAGGTAACCGCGGTGTTTGCGTTGCCGGTGACTGTCGCGGCAAAGGTGCGCGGGCCATTGATGACGTCTGCCGCGTCGGGCGGGGTGACCGCGACCGCCACGGTGCCGGTGGTACCGGACGTCGTCAATCCCGTTGTGGACGTGCCGCCACCGCCGCCTCCGCCACCACAACCAATAAAGATAAATGCGGCTAGCGCGAGCAGTGTCGCCTGAGCCCATCGAATTTTGGACATCTAAATTTTCTCTCCTTTGTGTCTTGGATGGTCATAACTAGCCATTCCAAGGCTCGAAAAACTGTGTATATGGATCAAGCGACGCCGAGCGGCCGTTCGCCATACACGCTTAGTCCTCGATTATGCAAGAACTGTTCCTAACCTTCTTTTGGCGCTAAAATTCGCAAAAGATGCCACCGGTTTTTTATTACCACCCACGGATGCTCGAATACGACTTCGGGCCTGAACATCCGTTCAGACCGGAACGCCTGGCGAGGTGTGTGGAGCTGCTGAGCCGCTACGGCATCGTGTGCGAAGACCCCGGCGTTGCGAGCGATGCCGACGCCTTGAGGGTCCACAGTCAGGATTATCTGACGACATTTAGACAGGTGGACGAGTTGGCATCTTCACCCGGCTCATTCGAGAGGGCCATTGAAAAGGTTGTCGACCTCGAAGCGTCGCCTTATTTTTGCCACGGCTTTCTCTCCGGCGACAACCCGCCTTTTCCCGGCATGTATCAAGCGACCATGAATTTCATTGCCGGCACTGTGCGAGCCGCCGAAGAGGTGCGCGACGGTGCTCAAATGGCCCTGACCTTAGGGGCAGGTCTCCACCACTGTTCGCGCGAACGTGCCAGCGGCTTTTGCCTCCTTGACGATCCCGCAATCGCCTGTGGAGTGCTTAGAGAGAAATTTGACCGCGTGGCCTACATCGACATCGATCTCCACCACGGTGATGGCGTCCAGTGGATTTGGTACGAGGACCCGTCTGTCCTTACCTGCAGCATCCACGAGAGCGGACGGCGGCTGTTTCCTGGAACCGGATTCTTGGAAGAAACCGGTTCTGAATTCACGGCTCTCAATATTCCGCTCGATCCCTATACGACCGGAGATGTATGGCTCGATGCTTTCCGTCGTGGTGTCCTTCCCGCACTGGAGCGCTTCCGACCGCAGGCGATCGTCCTCCAAATGGGTGCCGACCCCCATTTTTCCGATCCTCTTGGACATCTCATGGTTTCCGCCCACGAATGGCTGGAGGCGGTGAAGGATGTGAAGAAACTCGGTCTCCCCTTGGTAGCATGCGGTGGCGGCGGATACAACATGGAAAGCGTGGTAAGAATGTGGTCGGGGGCCATTCTGACCTTGTCGGACATCGAATTTGAAGACTCTTTACCTGAGGACCTTGCAAAGAACTGGCTCATGCCCCGCTTTTCAGACCCGACGCCACCAGGACCGTCAGGTGAAGGCTCGCACTCGGCAGAGATCGCTATCCGTTATATACAGGAGCACCATTTAAAGGGAATGCCGACTCCATGACGCTCCTAGTCGGCAAAGTAGCCTCCTTGCGTGGAGAGATGCGTCCACCCTCGGACAAGTCCATTACCCACCGTGCCTACATGTTTGCCGCCATTGCGTCGGGGGATTCGGTTGTGCGGAAGCCGCTTCGAGGTGAGGATTGCGAAGCCACTCTGCGTTGCCTTTCGCAGTTGGGGCTTGCTTTCGAATGGATGTCCGAAGAAGAAATCCGACTTCGGCCCGCTGAAACATGGAAACAGTTTGCTGGCAAGCTTGACTGCGGAAACAGCGGGACGACGATGCGCCTTCTGAGCGGCCTCATCGCTAGCCGCGACCTTGACTGCACGATGATCGGAGACGAATCGCTTTCTCGGCGGCCTATGAAACGCATCGCCGAGCCGCTCCGCTACATGGGAGCTAGGATCGAAGGCGATACGCCGCCATTGCACGTTGTCGGAAGGGAAGACCTAACTGGAATCGACTACAAAAGCCCGGTTGCCAGCGCGCAAATCAAGAGTTGCGTCCTTCTCGCGGGTCTCAGGGCGTCTGGCACAACTTCAGTCTCAGAGCCGGCACCGTCCCGTGATCACACCGAAAGGATGTTGGCCGCCGCCGGCGTCCCCGTCCGCCTGCATCTCGGCCGCGTGACCGTCAATGGAGGGACACGGCCTAATGGCTTTGAAATCTCTGTTCCAGGTGATGTCTCAAGCGCCGCGTTCTTCATGGTTGCGACCGCACTGTTGCCGCAGTCCGAGTTGATTGTCCGTGAACTGGGCTGCAACCCGCTAAGAACAGGAATTCTGGATAGCTTTGCCGATGCCGGGGTTCCGTTTTGGCTGGACAACGAGCGGTTGGAGCTAGGCGAAACGGTTAAGGACCTAAAGGTGTCGACCGCCCCGTCGCTTAGACCATTTAGAATTGAAGGGGATTTAGTGCCGCGCTTGATCGACGAGATTCCCGTGCTGGCTGTGATGGCCACACAATGCGATGGAACAAGTGAAATTCGAGATGCAAAGGAACTTCGAGTCAAAGAAAGCGACCGAATTGAACTGGTGGCTGCCGGACTAAGGGCGATGGGAGCGAAGATAGACACCTTTGAAGACGGTATGGCAATCACGGGTCCGGTCAAACTGGAAGGGGCTAACATCGATGCCCACGGGGACCATCGCATCGCGATGGCCTTTGCGGTAGCGGGATTGATTGCAGAAGGGAAAACAGAGATAGAGGGCGCCGAGTCGATTAAAACCAGTTTTCCGAATTTTGAAAGTGAGCTATGGAGGCTATGCATTGTCTGATCTCGTAATCGCGATCGACGGCCCCGCCGGAGCAGGGAAGAGCACGGTGGCGAAGCTGTTGGCAAAAGACCTCGGGCTCACGTATCTCGACACGGGTGCGATGTACAGAGCTCTCGCTCTTAAGTCTAAAAGGGAAGGATATGGAGCCGGAGATGGAGGCGTCGCTGCCGAGATCGGCCGCAGGTCCGAGATATCTTTTGGCCATGGAGATCCGCAGCCCGTCTATTTGGATGGCGAAGATGTCACCCAAGCGATTCGAACGCCAGAGATAAGCGAGCTTGCCAGTGCTCTAAGCGTTTTCCCGCCTGTGCGCCGGGTTCTTGTCGAACGCCAGAAAGCCCTCATCGTTCAAGGCGGCGTCGTCCTGGAAGGTCGGGACGCGACCACCGTCATCGCTCCACATGCTCAGGTGAAGGTGTACTTGACCGCCTCCCTGGAGGAGCGCGCAAAGCGGCGCACCCTGGAATTAGAAAGCAAGGGGCTTGGCGCGGAGTACGAGCGAGTGCGCATGGAAGTCGAGTCCCGCGACCACCGAGACATCACCCGAGACGACAGTCCGCTCGTCGTCGCGCCCGATGCCACCCTTGTCGAAAGTGCGGGCCTCACGCCGCAGCAAGTGGCCGACAAGATCAAAGCCTTAGTGCCCGCCGAAGTATCGAGTGTCAATTATTGAGTATTGAGACTTGATCCCTTTGAACCGGCAAACCCTCTGCGTTCTCCGCGTTCTCTGCGCCTCTGCGTGAACTCCGAGAAAACCCCCCGGCGCCAAAAGTTTGCTCGTAGTCCTTAACGCTCAGGCCCCTGTTCCGCGTACACTTCTAATATGGGAGCATTCAACGGACCAAAGGATTGGGGCAGGCTTCTGACGGCTATGATGACGCCGTTTGATCAAGATGGCGGCGTGAACTATGCCGAAGTGGCAAGGATTGCTAGCTTCCTTGTCGACGAGCAGAAAAATGATGGCATTGTAGTAAACGGGACGACTGGAGAGTCGCCAACCTTGGAGGAGAATGAGAAGCTCCATATTCTCGAAACCGTTTTAGAGACAGTGGGCTCAAAGGCAGCCGTCATCTTTGGCGCCGGATCCTACAACACCAAAGAATCTATCCACATGACCCGCGAGGCCTCCAGAATTGGGGCTCACGGCATCATGCTTGTGAATCCCTATTACAACAAGCCCGGCCAGACTGGCTTGTTCGCACACTTCGAGGCGATCGCCGCGGAGACGTCATTGCCGGTGATGCTTTACAATATCCAACCGCGCAGCTCGATCAATCTGGAAACTCCGACCCTTCTTAGACTGGCCCAAAAGCCGAACATCGTGGCAGTCAAAGAAGCAAGCGGCAGCCTTCCCCAAATCAGCGACGTCTGCGGCTCAACTCCTCCAGGCTTCCGGGTCTACAGCGGAGACGACGCGCTAACCTTGCCCATCCTCAGCGTAGGAGGCTACGGCCTAGTCAGCGTCGCTGCCCACGTGGCCGGGGCAGAGCTTAAGCAAATGATCGAAGCCTTTGAGACCGATCCTGCGCTTGCAAGGCGGGTCCACCTTCGGCTGGCGCCTCTGTTTAAGGCTCTGTTTTCGTATCCGAGTCCGGTCCCTGTGAAGTACGCGCTAAGCCTCATGGGCTTCGATTGTCGTCGAGTGCGCCTGCCCCTCGTTGAGATGGGGCCCGCGGAAATCGAACCGATCGAGCGCATCATGCGAGAACTGGGCAAAGTCGGCGTTGCCGCGTAACAAACAAGCCCAAAATTCCTGCTCCATTGAACGGGAAGAACCGGATTCGCAATTCAGCGGAAATTATGTTATAGTAGACACGTGGCTACTAACATGGGCGAACTGGCCGTTCAAGCGGCAGCAGATTTGCACATATCCCCGGGACAAACGCTCGAATAATCGGTGGACATCTCCGAGTCATGATTTGAAGCGAAATCTGCCGCAAGAAAGGGCCAAGCCAGAGCCGCTCGGCAGCCCGCATAATGCCCTTCACGTCCAATGATTGCCGCCCATCTTCAAGACCTCGCTCCCCTCTATTCCGTCGATGCCGAAATGAGCACCCTCGGCTCGATGCTTTTGTCCGAGCGAGCCTCTGAAGAGATCGTCTCGATCCTCAATGAGGATGATTTCTACAACCCCTCCCATCGCGAGATATTCAAGGCGATGCGGCAGCTCCTCAACAATTCCAAGCCGATCGACTTAGTGACCCTCAAAAACGAGCTGTTAGCCAGAGAAAGGTTTGCAGAAGTGGGGGGCGACGACTACCTGATGCAAATAGCGGAGGTGGTACCAAGCGCCTCCAATGCAACCTACTACGCCCAGATCGTTCTCGACAAGGCCACCCTCCGCCGGCTAGAAAGTGCTGGACGAGAAATCGTGCACACGGTTCACGATGGCGATGGTGCGAGCGCTGACGACAAAGTCGATACCGCGGAGCAACTCGTCTTCGAAGTCGGTAGAAAGCGGCTAGGCAAATACTTCAGCCACATTCGCACGCTAGCCAAAGAATTCTTTGTCGATGTGGACAACATCATTGAGTCTGGCAAGCCCCTCATCGGAGTCCCCAGCGGCTTTTCCGACCTCGACCGAGTGACAACCGGCTTCTACCCCGGAGACCTTGTGATCATCGGCGCACGGCCGTCCATGGGCAAGACGGCGCTCGTCTTGGACCTCGCTATTAACGTCGCCAAGTCCCGCGAGAAGTACGGAAACGTGGCCGTGTTCTCGCTTGAAATGAGTTCTATCCAGTTGGTCCGCAGAATGGTGTCGATGATCAGCGGCGTTTCGAGCGGCGTCCTGAAGAGCCCTAACATCTCCGTAGACCAATACAAAAGGCTGGCCGACGGATGCGAGACCCTTTACGGCCTCCCGATCTACATCGATGATTCGTCGGATGTGACCCCCCTGGAGATGCGCGGCAAATGCCGCCGTCTCAAAGCAGACGGTGGGCTCGGCCTCGTCGTGGTCGATTACCTTCAGCTCATGCGCAGCAGCCGTCGGACGGAGAACCGGGTGCAAGAAATCAGCGACGTTGCCCGCTCCCTAAAATCGATGGCAAAGGAGCTCGAAGTTCCTGTGATCGCGCTTAGCCAGCTGAATAGAGGTGTGGAGTCTCGCGACGATAAGCGCCCTGTTCTCAGCGACATCCGAGAATCGGGTTCCATCGAAGCAGAAGCAGACGTTGTTATGCTGCTTTACCGAGACTCCTACTACAAGGCCAAAGAAGAGAACCGGCAGATTGATTACGATCCCGACAACGTCGAGGAAGCCGAGGTCATCATCGCCAAACACAGAAACGGCCCCACCGGGAAGGTGATATTAGGATTCCAGCCTTCCTATGCGCGCTATCGGAATCTGGATCGCCGGGATCATTCGCAGTAAGGGCTGGCCTGGTTGCAGTGCTACGCTTAAGCGAGTGATCACCATCGTGGGGGCCGGGTTCGCCGGCGTAGAAGCCGCCTGGGCGGCGGCTAATCGGGGCGTCAAGGTTCGTCTTTACGAGATGCGTCCTGTGAAGATGACGCCCGCGCACACGACGAGCCTCTTCGCCGAACTAGTGTGCTCGAACTCCTTCAAGTCTAAACTTCCAACCACTCCCGCCGGCCAACTGAAGGCCGAAATGCTCGCCCTTGGATCGGTTGTCATCGAGACCGCCATGGAGCACGAGGTGCCGGGCGGGGAAGCACTTGCGGTGGACCGAGAAGCTTTCGGCCGCGCAATCACCGAGAAAATCGAGCGGCACCCTCTGATAGACGTGGTGAGAGGCGAGTTCACGCCTGAGCTGGCCGAGGCCGCTTTGAAAGTGATCCAAGACCCGGTGTCCGATGTCCGAGATGGTCTGATTTTGGCGACAGGGCCTTTGACGAGTCCGGATTTAGCGAATTGGCTCGCTCGCCAAACAGGTAGAGAACATCTCTACTTTTACGATGCCGTCAGTCCCACAGTCGAAGCTTCGTCACTCGACATGAGCGTCATCTTTGCTCAAAGCCGCTACGACAAAGGCGCGGGCAACGATTACCTGAACTGTCCGTTTGAAAAAAAACACTATTTCGATTTCGTTGACGCACTTATAGCCGCAGTAAGGGCTCCCATCCACGCCTTCGAGGCAGGAGGCAAGCGAGATGAACCACTTCCCCAAGTGCCGATGGCTCGTGCCGCAGATGGTGAAAGGACAGGGGATGGGGGTTCCGAATCTGCAGAAAAGGAATTCGTAGAGAAGCTCAAATACTTCGCCGGTTGCACACCCATCGAAGTCATCGCGGAAGCCGGACGAGACAGCTTGAGATTCGGTAACTTCAAGCCGGTCGGCCTTACAGACCCGCGATTCGACCGGAGGCCCTACGCCGCCCTTCAACTCCGCCCGGAAAATATGGAGAAAACTCTGTATTCACTGGTTGCTTGCCAGACAAGACTCAAATGGGGTGAGCAGAAACGAGTGTTTCGAATGGTCCCTGGACTCGAAAACGCAGAGTTCATTCGATTCGGTGTCATCCACCGGAACACCTTCATCGAGGCGCCCCGCGTGCTCACTGCGATGCTCGAAATGCGGGAAAGACCGGGTCTGTTTATCTCGGGCCAGCTCACTGGAGTGGAGGGCTACGTAGAATCGGCGGCCATGGGCATTTACTCAGGAATCGTGGCAGCCGCCCGATCCCACGGTGCGGAGGTGGAAAAGCCACCGAGAGCATGTGCTTACGGCTCCCTCATCTCTCATCTCCAGGACGCAACTCCAAGAGAGTTCGCCCCCATGAACATCAACTGGGGCTTGTTACCCGACCCGGAGCAGCCAACCCGAGACAAGGGCGTAAAGAGAGCCATGAAGCTGGAAGCGGCCCGCCAGGCATTCGAAGGATGGTCTCAACGCCTGGAACTTCAGGCGGCTGGAGTCTGAATTGGTCAGCCTTGACGAGTATCTGAAGCTTCGCGAAAGGCCGTCCGGCTCCCCAGTCATGTATCAAAGCTGGCGCGACCTAAGCTTCCTGCACTTCTCCATTGATCCGGAGCTTCTGAGGTCAACAATCCCCTCCGGACTCGACATCGACACCTTTGCGGACGCTGAAGGCCGCGAAAGGGCGTGGGTGGGGCTTGTCCCGTTTTGGATGACCCATATCCGCTTGCGCGGCCTGCCCGCAATCCCGGGAGTCCGGACCTTCCCGGAGACGAATCTTCGAACGTACGTCCATATCGATGGTAAGCAACCGGGCGTCTGGTTCTACAGCCTCGAAGCCGCCAACAGGCTGGCATGCTTGACGGCAAGAAAATTCTTCGGATTGCCTTACCACTGGTCTAAGATGAGGGTGACGCAGTCTGGTGCCCGCATCGACTACAAGAGTGCCAGAAAGGGAGATGACCAGGCCATTTGCGACGCCAGCGTGCAAATAATGGAGCCACTGGACAACCCCCAACCGGGCACTCTCGAGTTCTTCCTAATCGAGCGCTACCTTCTCCACGCTCTCCATCGGGGGAACCTTGTAACTGGCCAGGTGCATCACAGTCCCTACCCTTTGCGCAGACTCGGCCTCACCAGCCTCACAGAATCGTTAACCACTTCAAACGGTGTCGCGGCGCAAGCTTGGGAGCACCTTGTCTATTCGCCCGGAGTTGACGTAGAGGTTTTTGGAATTAGAAACTGACGTCGACCTTTTCTTCCTTCCCGGTCTCACTGCTCTTATAGATAGCGTCAAAGATGGCGTTTAGAGTCAGGCCTTGTTCGCCCGGTACCGGCGAAGGCTTGTCGTTCAAGATGGCGTCTACGAAGGCCTTGACCTCGTCAACATGTGGCGCCTCCACTTTAGGAATGTTTCGGGGAATCATATCGAAGATCTGTTGATCCTGTTCGGTATAGATCTTAATAGGTTCTTCGCCTGAAAGCTTAACAATGGCGCCCGATTTTGTACCGAACAACTGGGTCTGCAAGGGTCCATCCTCCAGGTTGCCCATGAAGGAGCTCTCTAAGAGGACAACGGCCCCGTCTTCAAACTTGATCATCCCGACCGCGGAGTCTTCCACAGTGAAGCGAGCCCGGTCATAGTTGCCCCAGGCATTAAAAAGATCCGGGTTCTTGCCCAGTTGGTCCCAAGTTTTTCCGCTCGCCGTCATCGGCTTGGGATAGTCCATCAAAAACAAGGTGATATCGAGGATATGGACGCCAATATCGATAAGCGGCCCGCCGCCCTGTTTCTTTTTATCGATGAATACGCCCCATCCCGGAACACCTCGACGCCGCAGGGCCTGCGCTCGCGAATAGTAAATCGAACCCATATGGCCCGCGTCGATATACGAGCGCATAAATCGGGCTATGCCTCCGAACCGCAGTTGTAGGCCAACTTGAAGGATCTTGCCCGCGTCCTTTGCCGCGCGGCACATTTTCCTGCATTCTGCCGCGTTCATTCCTAGGGGCTTCTCACACAGAACGTGTTTGCCTGCTTTCAATGCGTCGATCGTCGGCTGCATGTGGAAGGCGTTCGGCGTCGTAACCGAAATTGCATCGATTTCAGGGTCGGCAATGATCGCCTTATAGTCCGTTACGACCTTGCCAATTCCAAATTCCTGGGCCAGAGTCTTTGCGGTCTCTTCTTGAACATCGCAAATGGCAACGACTTCACACAAGTCAGGGATGCTAGCGTAGCCGGGCAAATGAGCGGCCCTGGCGATGCCGCCCGCTCCGATCAGTCCTATCTTAAGCTTCTTTGCCATCTTGTGGGTCCGGTTCCTTTGATTTTGCGATGGTCACTTCTTCTTGGTGGGGATGATGGGTATGAATTTGAGTCCGCATCACACGGTCGATCCTTCTCGCCTCTCGTTCATGGGCGGGCACATCGGCAGGATGCTTCAGCGCTAAGATCAGGCCCCCAACAGCGATGACGGCCATTCCCCCCCAAAAGACCCATGCATTCATCTCCGGCATGAAAAAGGCAAAACGTGCCCCAGGTTTAACCCTCACGTACCACTCCTCAAAGGAGTGCCCCGAGATCAAGAACAGCTTAAAGCCGGCCCAACCGACGAGCAAATAGGCGACGTGGTCGAGAATAGGAAGCTTTTCGAGGAGGCGGATAAAGTAGCTCGCCGCAAAGCGCAGGAGGACGATGCCGATAACGGCGCCGGCCACAACAACCCAAAGCTTGTCTGGATGGTGTACCGTATCCACAACGGCAACCGCTGCCACCACGCTGTCAAGCGCAAAGGCGAGGTCCACAACATTCAAGTAGACCACGGTGGCCCAGAACCCAAGACCCTCGCGCCCTGCCGTCTCCTTCCCACGGGCGTTGTCGATAAAGTGCTTGACCGGTAAGTAAAGCAGGTAGACGCTTCCGATCAACTGAAGCCACCAGAATTGAATAATGGAAGCCGCCAGGAGGATCGCTAGGGTCCGGAGAACGAACGCTCCTCCCAGGCCATAGAGAAGCGCCTGCTTTTGCTTCTTCTGAGGAAGATGCCTGACGAGGATGGCAAGCACCAGAGCGTTATCTGCCGAGAGAAGCGCCTCAAGCACAACCAGGACTCCGATCGTGCCTAGGTCACCTGGATGGAATTGCTGGCCGAGGAAGGACGAGCCAGAAAAGTGCGAACTGCTGTGCAAAGGTCCTCCCACGACCTTTAGTTTGAACGAAGTGTCAAACTCTATACGTAGATATCGATTGCAACTCTATCGATCGGAACAAATAAGAAGCTATGCCCACCTACGTTTACGAATGCTCAAGCTGCAACGATCAATTCGAGGTCGAGCAACGCATGACCGAGAACGCTCTCGATAAATGCCATTGCGGTTCGACTGGCACGGTCAAGCGGATCATCCAACCCGTCGGTGTCATGTTCAAAGGATCGGGGTTCCACATCAACGACTATAAGCCCGCAGTGCCAGAATCCACGTCGGCCGAAGTAAAGCCTGAAGCTGCTCCCGCCGCCGACTGCACCGGTAACCCGACCACTTGCGCTTGCTCCAGCCCAGAGCCCACGGCCCAGGGCGAAGCGCCGAGGTAAAATGACTTTTCGGCGCAAATTGTCCTTAGCGCTACAAGGAGCACTCCCGCTTGGTAACCTGCCATCTCACAAAGCTTGAATCCGCCCTCGACCAGTTCCGAAAGAGCTATCCGAAGCTAAAGCCCGCCGATGCCGGCCTCCTCGCTTCTGCCCTGACCCTCACTGGCAGGCACGCCCTTGCCCTCTACGAAGGCGAGCAGTTCCGCTGGCCAGAGGACTATGACAAGTTGACAAAAGCGATGGTCGGCCAACTCGA
Organism: Armatimonadota bacterium; assembly: GCA_025363835.1. GTDB lineage: Bacteria > Armatimonadota > Fimbriimonadia > Fimbriimonadales > Fimbriimonadaceae > JANYLD01. The sequence continues at coordinate 682 of JANYLD010000315.1, read as the reverse complement.
GATGGTCCAACAAGGCATTGACACGACCAAGAAGCCGGCCAAGACCGCCCCCGAAGAGGAGCCCGTCCTGGTCTCTGTCGGCCTCGCGCCGAACCTATCCGCGGGCGAGAATCTACTCGAGGGCCGTGACGACTTAAAGGTCCTTCTCAGCGACGTGATCAAAGACGGCGTCGAGTTTGTTTACTCAGGCATGGATCTCGGCTGGCAGTGGGCGCTCGACCGCGTCAACTGGAGCACCATTAGCGGCGGCGAATTGAGCAGGCGCATCAAGATCAAAGCGTCCTTCACCGAGGGCGCCGTCGGTATGGAGATGGGCGCGGGTACAAAGAAGCGAGCTTCCAAAAAGGCTGCAGCTCCCGTTGCCGAAAAGCCGGAAGAAGTCGAAGAACCCGCTGAAGATTAAATCTTCCGTGTTATTATTTCTTTTATGCAGTACATGGTCGTCGGCGCCGACGGTAACGAGTACGGTCCAGCCACCCTAGATACCCTCAAGGCCTGGGTGGTAGAGAACCGCCTTACCGCGGGCACGCAATTGAGGGACTATCAAACGGGCCAATTGTTGGTAGCCGGCACACTGCCTGAAATCTTTCCTTTGCCTCCGGTAGCTGCGGAGGCGTCTCCTGCTGCTCTCGCCGTGGGCGGGCCTTCCGCTCCGCCTTCTCCCGTCGGCGGCCAATGGTCC
>JANYLD010000303.1 GCA_025363835.1 Armatimonadota bacterium | reverse complement strand
TCACCGTGCTCGACGCGACCGCCTTACCGATGGCGCTGTCCGCCGCGGTGTTTACGGCGCTGGCCTGGAGCATCCGACCCGCTCGCGAGTGGGATACCCCGCCGCTCACCCCCGAGCAAATGGAGGCTGAGGCTGCGCTTGACCGCTCTGCGGCCGAGTACTTGCGCGCGGCGTTAGCGGCTCTTAGGTCAGTTCTTCAAGGAAATGGCGCGCCGGCACTGTGATCCAATCCGTACCGATGTGCAGGGCACGGAGGTGGGGCACGAGAAGGATGGCACCATACGCGACCTTGGCCTTTAGTTCACGCTCGAAATTATAGGGCGGTCGTTTCACTAATTCCGTGGCCGCGATTGACAAAGCGTGGGCCACTTCGCCGCTACTCGGCGGCTTCCGCAGTTCTTCGATTTTGGATTGCAATTCTGCGACGTATCCCTTATCCGTCTTCACTGACCTTGACTCCTGGCTTTCTTGGGGGCTAGTTCGAGAATACACCATCTCCGAAACATTGCAAGCCCTTTTCGGACACGATTATCGTAAATGCTTTCGATATTCCCGGATGGTCATCTCTACGATGCCAAACAACACTGAACCGTGGGGCGGATTCTTCTGGTGCGTGTGATACATCTCGATCAATCCTGCGATAAGCTCCTGGAGGTCTTTAGGGACCGGTTTGACTTTATCGGCGAGAGCGAGTTTCATCCCGCGATCCAAGAGGCTCTGGAAAGTCTCTCCCGTTGTGGCAAATCGGATCTTTAACTCCCGGTGAAGCTCCGGCGGAATGCGATACGTCAAACTTATATTTTCTTTCCCTTCAGTCACTTGCAATCCTTAAGATTCTTTTTTCTTGACACCGTGACGCCAATACTCAATACTACTGGTAACATGATTTCACGAAAAGCCGACCTACAGCAAACCGGCGCGCGGATACCCCGCCCGCTTTACACGCAAGTGAAGGCGTTGGCGGCGCGGCGCGGAGTTTCCCTGTCTCAGATTGTGACGGAAGCGCTGGAAGCATATCTGGCGAAGTAGGCATACCATGACAACGAGCATACGCCAATCCCTCCCCACGTCTACACGGCAATTGGAAGCTATTGTCCGGCAATACGTTAACCCGTCGATTGCCCGGACTATTCCAGAGTTTCAGCGGTCAATTGTCCGGCTGCTCACCCACCCCGACAAGCAGATGCGGCGGTCGCTGCTCCAAATCTCCAGGATGTACGGCGGCATCCCGCAAGGGCTCATCGTGAGCCTACTGATCGCGTACTACACTGACACCCTGGAGCGCGAGACGGACGAAGCCGAAGCGCGCGGGCGCCGTAGCGCCCTGCGGATGGGATGGGCTGGAGGTGTAGCATGACCGGGGCCCGGCGCAGGTTATGAAATCGGACTTTCGGGCCTGTAACCCATTTGTTGATGCACGTCCCGCTGCCCTGAATTGCCATACAGGGCGCGTTTGGTCGTTTCCTTGTCCATTGGGGGCACGGCCCAGAGGCACGGCCCCCGATTTTTTGGATCCCGACAAGCGCGAATTCACGGAACGCTGTGCCGCGTCGGTGCGCGCGCTGAAAGGAGAACTGTGATGCAAACCATTATTGGAATCGGTCACTGGGCTGGATTCTTTCTACTGTTATTTTTCGGAATGATCGCGATCAATTTGCTCTTTCGCGGCCTGGCTCAGCTCATAATCCGCGTCGGCCGATGGCTGGACGAGTTGGACCACCTGGAGCGCGACGAGTACCGCGATGAGCCGTTCGACCCGATCGCGAGGTGGCGATGACCCCGGGCGGGAGCATAGCAAGCGGGAGCACAACAAATGGATGAGATTATTGGCCCACAGTGTGAACGCATCGGCTGCGAATCGCAGCGATTCGAGGCCGGCCGCTGCCGGGAAACCGGCGACCACTACTACCGCTGCATCGAGTGCCGCGCGACGTATGACGAGGAAGAGTTCTCGCGGATGCTGGACGCAGACGAAGCAGTGGAGATAAGGGAGAGCGCGGCGTGAACATGAACGAGATCAATCAGGAATTGGCGTGGTTGGATTACCGGCGCGAGGTGGCCATGACGCTGCCGGACAACGGATACCGGGCGGCGGTCCTCGCGTCCATCGCCTCGCGGCGGAATGCGGTACTGAC
>JANYLD010000257.1 GCA_025363835.1 Armatimonadota bacterium | reverse complement strand
TAAACGTCGATCGGTTTGCCGGCGAGGATGGCTTCCGTAAACTTCCAGGTAGCCATGTCTGGCCGGCCCCAGGGGCCGTAGACGGTGAAGAAGCGGAGACCGGTGGTGGGCAGGCCGAAGAGGTGGCTGTAGGTGTGGGCCATCAGTTCGTTGGCTTTCTTGGTCGCCGCGTAGAGGCTGATGGGGTGGTCGACGGGGTCGGATACGGAAAAGGGGACTTTGACGTTGGCGCCGTAGACAGAGCTGGAGGAAGCGTAGACCAGATGTTTGACTCCCCCGTGGCGACAGGCTTCCAGGATGTTGACGAAGCCGACGATGTTGGAATCGGCATAGGCCCGGGGATTTTCCAAGGAGTAGCGTACGCCGGGTTGGGCGGCTAGATTGACGACTGCTTCGGGCTTGAAATCTGTAAAGGCTTTGTTGACCGCAAGGGCGTCGGCCAGGTCCAGGCGTGCCATGCAAAACCCTGCTGACTTCTCCAACTCCGCGCCTCTGGCCTCTTTCAACCGGATCGAATAGTAGTCGTTGAAGTTATCGATTCCAAGAACCTGCAACCCCTCCAAAAGGAGACGATTGGACAAATGAAAGCCGATAAAGCCGGCTGCGCCGGTGACGACCACGCGATTCATACCGGGACCTCCGATGGTCGCTTAAACGGCTTTCCGTAGGAGAGCATGACTTGTCCGAAAACGTCTTCCGTGAGATCCAAAATCCTATCCATGGTGTATGCGTGCTTGATCCGTTCAATGCCTTTGCGGGCAAGTTCGTGCCCAAGGTGCTTGGACAGCAAGACCTGTTCCATTGCCTCGCTCAGCTCGCGGGCGGATGTTTTTTCGTAAACCAAGGCACATCCTGAGTCGCCTACGATCTCGCTGATCGCGCCTGTTTGGGCGGCGATCAAGGGTGACCCGCAGGCGAGTGCCTCAATGTTGCTCCTTCCAAACGGCTCCTCCCAAAGAGAAGCGCTAATGAAGGCGGTGGATTCGCGCATCGCTTCTAAAACCGCTTCCCTGCCCAGCATTCCGAGAAACTTGACTCTGTCCTCGATGCCGTTCGACCGAGCTTTTTCTTTGAGCCGGTCAATGTATTCCTGTCTGCCGGAGCCGGCGATGTGAAGTTCCCAGGCCGTATCTGGCTTGGACTTCATTAAAAGCCCTCCTGCGTCGATGGCCACGTCGTAGCCCTTTTCTTCCGCCACTCGGCTCGCCATCAGGAACACCGGTGGGTCGGCCCGCGGCCGTTCGACATCTTCGGCCAGTGGGAAGTCAATTCCTCTAGGAATGACATAGGAGTGAGCCGGCGCAAAGCCCATTCGGACGAACTCCTTTTTCATCGCCTCGCTGAGGAAGGCGATGTGCTGATAGTCGCCGCTAAACACGTTCTTCTTGGCCCCCCTTGAAAGAACGTGCATCCCAAACCGATGCGCGGCGCGCTCTCTTCCGAATAGCCTTCGGAGCTGCATGTCTTGGGCAATCAAATAGTTTCCGGCGTGCCATAGGATCGGCATTTGACGTTGGGCCAAGGGGTATGCGGTGGCGAGGCCAATGCCGTGCAACCCAAAGCAGTAAGCCAGGTCAAACGCCTGACCTTCCACAAATTTGTCGAGCGCTTCGCCGTTCTTGAGCCCAATATTGGTCATGTAGGCGAGCCGTTTGGCGTCCTGTAGGGCGCGCCCAAAGCCACTACCAGAAATGGACGGCCACTCGCGGTAGTCGAAGATGCGATGAACCCAATCCGGATCCTTTCGTTCTCCTCTGAACGAGGGCCGGAAGTGGCTGGTCGCGACATGGACATCGTAGCCACGGCCGCGCAAAGCGTTAGCAACCTGAAAGGCGCTCAGCTCGTATCCGCCATCGTAGTCCGGCGGGCATTTATTGCTCAAGACAAGTATCCGCACGAGCTTGCTTGCATCTTACCAGCGGGTACCTTGCAAAGCGAGCATGGAGGACAGCGGCGCGCCGGCACAAAAAGTCTCCATCATCATCCCGACCTATAACCGGTCCAAGCTTCTCGCCATCTGCCTGCGTTCCGTTCTCGGCCAGAGCTACCGCCGTCTTGAAGTGCTCGTCATCGACGATGGTTCGACGGACGAAACGGCTTCCCTTCTTCAATCGTTAGCCTCGAACGACCCGAGACTCAAGCTGCTGAGTCAGAACCACAAAGGCGCACAGGCTGCGCGCAACCTTGGCTATCAAGCTTCGACAGGCGACTTTGTCAGCTTTCTGGATGACGACGATCTTTGGCATCCGGAGAAACTTGAAAAGCAAATGGCAGCTTTCAAACCGGACGTGGATGGAGTGGTCTGCCAAACGGTTTGGTTTCGTGATTGGCCGGGCGACCACAACTTTCTATTCAACATCTTCGACGAGCGCGACTACCTTGCGCGGTTTCTGGCTCTGGACGTGGTTTGGCAGACGGCGGCGCCGCTGTGGCGACGCCCTTTCTTGGACAAGGTTGGGCACTGGGACGAGCGGCTGACGAGTGGCCAAGATCTGGACTTCCATACGCGTTGCCTGTGCTTTGAACCGAAGCTCATCATTCTAGGCGAGGTTCTCAACTTCTTCCGAGAACACACAGGAACGAGGATCACAAAAGACAGAAAGGAAGAGCATCCGGGCAATGCTCTCGTCGCCATGCGGAATGCGCATGAGCTTTTGCGCGCCCGCAGCTTGATGACTCCGGACCGAGGCGCAGCCATAGCCTCAACTGTCATGCGCCAATCAAGAACGCTTGCCCTCTACGGCGAAGCCGATATGGTGGACGACTGCATGCGCATCGCACTAGACTCGCACCCGTCTGCGTCGACCAGGCGAGCGATCAAAGCAATTCTATGGCCGGCGAATCGGTTGATTTTAAGAAGTCGAGTTGTGCGGCCGGTCGCGAGAGCACTGCGAAAGAGTGCTCAAGTGGCCATTTATGGCCTTGGGTTGGAAAACAGGCGGGTCGATTGGTGGCAGAAGTATCCGTACGACGATTTGGCTGCGGTCGAATGCTGGAAGCTCGCGCTAGATGGTTTCTGAATAGCGTCGAGCTAATTGTCGAAACACGGGTTCCCGATTTGAAACCGTACGAGGTACCCTGCGCTACCGTGACAAACTCATCGTCCTGGATGAGTTAGGGCCCCTTCACCCTATGGAAACTATTCCGCCAGGAATCCAAACTTTCGTCAACTTGCGTGTGGCCGAAACGGTCGGACCAGGCGTTCGAGGAGCGCTTGCGCGGCGTGCGAAGCAAGAATCCGGCTTCGTCCTCGATCCTCTTGACGGTATCTTCTTTCTCGCGTTCTTTCCACTCGTGTCAAGCGCGCTGACCTTCGCCCGGTACGCGCATGATATTTTCGCCAGAGATGAAAAGGCAGTAGAGAAAGGAGTTAAGCCGGCCATCGGAATCGAGTGCGGAGAAGTTCTGGCCGGGACACCTCTCAAGCGAATTGTTTCTTTTCAGCGCAGCACAGAGTTGGCAGGGCTCGCTTATGACGGACAAAACCTCATAGGCCCCGCGGCGCGCGAAGTGATTCGCCCGTCGCTAGCGGCCGGCTTCGGCATCATAGAGTTGGGAGAGATAAGGCTCGGAAACAGCATCTCGGCCGATCACGTGTGGCAGCTTGCGATCTCAGGATTCCCAGTGGATTTTCCGCGGATCGAAGCTCTGGACGACGTGGGCACGAACATCACCGAAGTCCCGGAAAATTTCATCGGACGGGACAAAGAAGCGGCGGAGATACGCCGGGCCTTAACAGAAGGACAACTCGTTACCATCTCCGGAGCAGCAGGAGTTGGCAAGTCTTCTCTAGCCTACTGGCTTGCTTTCGATCTGGTCGAGACCTACCGGGACGGAGCCTGGAAGGTTGATCTGGCAAAGATTCCCCGAGGCGGCAGTGTTGCGACTGCAATCGCAGCGGATCTCAAGTTGCCCAGCATGCCCAACCACTCCAATGAAGAGCGAGTTCGAACAATGCTGTCGACCATGTCCGGGCTTGTATGGCTTGACAACTGCGAGCACGTCATCGTTCAAGCCCGTGAGGTTTTGCCCCGAATTCTAAAGTATTGCCCTCGGGTCAAGTTTCTCCTCACGAGCAGAACTGCACTCGGCATAGAAGAAGAAGAGACTTTTGAGCTTCAGCCGTTTGGCGTGCCAACGGACATGGAGGAGTTTGCCGACTCCGAAGCGTGCAGGCTCTTCATGAACCGGGCAAAGGCAGCAAGCCCGGAATTCGATGCCAGCCCCGCAGACCTGGCTGTTGTCGCTGAAATCTGCAGGCGGGTCGATGGGCTTCCCTTGGCAATAGAGCTTGCTGCGGCACAGGTTGCCAGATACTCGGTCAAGACGCTTCTTGCGAGGCTGTCTGAAGCGCTCAAGGCCTCTTCTGCGAAGTTGCCGTCCCGTCACAAAACTCTCGATGGAGCGCTTTCTTGGAGCTATTCGCTGCTGGACGAACCACAGCAGAAGTTCTTCAGAAACTTGGGAGTGCTTGCGGGGCCGACGAGGCGAGACATCGCGGTAGCACTGGGGCGCAACCCCCGAGCGAGCGAGGAAGCTTCGCTGGCGGTTCTGAGGGCGCTAGTTTCCGCTTCCTTAGTTCAGGAGGTCAAACTAGGCGCCAGCCGGGCGTACCGCTTGCTCGAACCGATGCGCCAGTTTGCCTTGGCTCAGCTTGACAAGCTTGGAGAGGAAAGCGCGGCGCGAACCAAACTTGGGAAGGAGTACCTGGAATGGCTGGAGAAGCTTGGCGAGAGCAAGCTCCCTGAGAAACGTTGGGTCTTGCTCATCTCGCGAGAGATGGCGAACCTGGAAGCGACTCTTAATTGGCTTATCAGCGACCCGAAAGGTGCGAAGCTTGCCCTCCAGCTTTGCGTCAAACTCATTTCTTATTGGCTTCTTGAGGGACCCTTTGATCTTGCCCATGAGTGGTGTGCTCTGGCCTTTGAGCGCGGAAAATCTGTGCCTGGCGTTGCAACGGCCGACATCTACGGTTGGATTGGGACCTTTGCGGGATATGCCGGGAGCTACGACGCCGCAAAAGCCGCTTTGCAAAGGGCCATCCAGTTGCACGGCAAGAGTGGTAACAAAGAACGCGAAGCCGTTGCCTTGACGAACTTGGCCATTCATCTTCGGAACAATGGTGAGCTTGAAGAGGCCATCAAGGCCCAAAGGAGAGCTCTCGAGCTTACGGAAGAAGGAGGCCAATCTTCCGTGATGCGGCTGGCAAATCTAGCGATGTCTCTCATATGGGGCGGGGAGATTGATGAAGCAAAACATTATCACGGCAAGGCCTTCGAGCTCAACAAGGTCATTGGCGACCAATGGGCGCGTGCCGTGCTCGAAACCCAGGCAACGGCGTTTGACATGCTGGAGAACAACACGGCTTCCGCCGAGACCAACGCTTCGAAATGTCTTGAGTCCTATCGCGAAGCTGGCAGCGTCCAGGGTCTGCTCTGCACAATCGAAGTCGTAGGGTTCCTAGCGCTTCGGGTGGGAAATGTTGAGCGAGCGGCGAAACTCATAGCTGGAGCCGCGAAGCATTTCTTCACAAGAGGTGTTGGGAGACCGCCTATGGACGAAGAGAAGAAGAATGACGCACTTCTTGAGATCGAGACCGCCCTGGGTTCCGAACTGGCCGAAGCTCTTTATGCCGAGGGAGCCCAAATGTCTCTCGATGAGCTTTATGACCTTGCCCGATCAGGGGTCGGATTGGGAAGGCGGATTAACTGACATTTTTACCGCAAGAATATCTATAGGTACCTGATAGATTAATCTAAGTACTTGTCGTACTCTATTCAAATGAGTACCATAAGGACATTAATTCTCGTCATCACGACCGTCTCCACGTTGGCCCTTGCAACTGCAACCGCTCACCACCAGGGTGGAAACGGGCCCCAGAAACTGACCGGCCCTTCGAGCATCTCGACTAGCTTTGGCCTTGGGACACGGAGGACCACACCCTACACCTACACGGTGACCTTGAGTCAAATCGCAACCTCGAATGTGGTTTGCACGATCGGGGATGTTGGTGGCCACATCGGGGTGCCTTTGACCGTTACCATTCCTAACGGAAGTCGAACTGCAACGTTCCCCGCGTTAGGAATCTCCGACGGCCAAGACACGTTGGTCGTTTACAACTCGATGAGCTCAGCTTCTATCGACGTGACCATCAGCTCGGCCTAGGCTGCGAAACGGCTCGCCCTCTTGAGAAGGAGCCAAGAGGGCAGTCTCTAACACTCAACGATTTGTGCACACGGGTCTTTCAAGAACAGGAATTTGCAAGCAACGCTGTCTTTCGGGCATAATATCGGGGTTCGGAGGCCGATGACCTTTTGATTTATGTGACTGTACAAACCAACGAGTCCATTGACTCTGCACTGAAGCGCTTCAACATGAAGCTGCAGCAAAGCGGATTGCTCCGCGAGCTCAAAGAGCATTCTCACTATGAGAAGCCCAGCGAGAAGCGCCGCCGCATGCGACGCCGACGAGCTTCGCGATCATAGTCGCACGCTCCGGCTCTGTTAAGCTTTTCTATGTCCCATAGGGCCACTTCCCCCTCGTGCGGGCCGCACGCCTAATGGAACCTCCCAGTAACCCAACGGTCACCGTTCTGAACAACACGGGCCGACGCTTGTTGCTCGAACCAATTCGCCGGGCGATCAAGGTCGCTCTGAAGCGGCATGGACGCGAAACGGGTCTCGTAAACGTACTTCTCACTGGGGATGAAGAAATTCAATCCCTCAATAAGCGGTTTCGAAGCGTGGACGAACCAACGGACGTCTTGTCCTTCCCCGGAGACGGTTTCCCCAATGCGCCCCTCGGCGACATTGCCATTTCGGTCGCGTATGCCGACCGTCAAGCGGCTGCCAGACGGGTCTCGCTCACTCAGGAGTTGGCTTACCTTTCGATTCACGGCGCTCTGCACCTGGTAGGGATGAACGATGAAACGGAGAAGGAGCGCGCCGCTATGGTCGCAGAAATGAACTCGGTGGCCATTGCTGCCGGGTTCAAGCCTGACACCAACTGGCACTCCCTATTACATGGTGGAGCGAGGGCATGAGCGAAGTCCGCCCGAAAGATGTTCTAACTCCGTTCCGCGCGGCTATGGCGGGCATTGCGTATACGTTTAGGACGCAGCGCCACATGCGCTTCCACCTTTACACGGTCCTCGTGGTGATCCTCGCAGGCGTGTACATGAACCTCGGACTGCGAGAGTTGATGGTGCTCCTTTTGATGATCTCGCTGGTCCTCATCGCAGAAATGTTTAACAGCGCGATCGAAGCTACGGTGGATTTGGTCCAGCCCAGCTATCACCCGTTGGCAAAATTTGCCAAAGACATTTCAGCCGGCGCGGTGCTAATCACGACTATCATCGCTCTTGCCATCGCTGCTCTGCTGATCCTGGGGGAGAGCCGATGGGAACAGATCAAGACCAACCTCACGTCCGAGTCCGTGGGCACACCTTATGTCTGGCGAATCGTGCTGGGCATGCTGATGCTCATTATCATTGTGATCATCGGTAAAGGCCTTGGGAAACGCGGGCAGGTTCTGCGTGGCGGGCTGGTGAGCGGACACAGCGCTTTTGCCTTCTTTTTTGCGATGGCTGCCGTCTTTATCTCGGACAACGCCGTGGTCTCCGCCATCGCCATTCTGCTCGCTGCCATCGTAGCCCAAAGCCGCTGGGAAGCGAAGATCCACTCCGTTGTCGAGATTTCGCTTGGAGCGGGAGTTGGCGTGGTGCTAGGCCTTGTGCTCTTCGGATTGCTACCCAAATGAAACGCCGACCTCGCTTGTGGAGCGCGGCGTCTCTCAAGCCGCTTTTCAAGGAACCTAAACGGAAGCTACGGCAACCGGCCACCTTGCCGAGCGCAGCCATATTGGCCGCTGTAGCATTTCCTTGGCTACTAGGTTGGCGGCTGAGGCCTCAGACCAGTTTCGCAGCCATCGCATTTCATATCGATCCGACGATGGCTTGGGTCACCGTCTTTGCCCTGATTGTTGCTCTTTTCTTAAGCGCCCTTTACGTTGGATCAGAGACGGCACTGGACCTCCTCCGGCCGATGCACGTGAAGCATGCGAAAGAAAAGAGTTCTAAGCGTGCTGAGAGACTGGAATGGCAAATGGATCACCGTGCCAGCTTGATCGCGGCTTGCATTCTCGGCCGCCAGGCGATGAAGCTCGCGATGGTTTTCTTCAGCCTCTCTTTGGCAAGCAAGATGACCGCCGAGTCCGGTAACCCCGATTTCAATCGCACGGCGCTGTACGCCCTTGGAATCGTGGTCCCGGTCGGTCTCCTAAGCATGGTGGTCGACCTCGTACCCAAAAGCTATGCCAACCTCCATCCTCACCGCGTCGCCTTGCGCTTGGACGCCTTTACTCGAGGTTCGTGGGCGATCTTTGCCTTACCCGCCGCGCTGATTACCTTTGTCGCCAACCTCCTGACCTCACGCTTCGGCGGAGAGGCCACGTTTGAAATTCAGAACCAAGTCGAAGAAGAGATCAAGGTGATGGTGGAGTCGGCGGAGGAATCCGGCGAGATGGAGATCGACGAGCGCGAGCTGCTTCATTCCGTGTTTGAATTCACGGACACCGTGGCGCGCGAAATCATGACTCCGCGCGTGGACCTTGATGCTAAGCCAATTGGCAGCAACCCGTTGGACGTTATCAAGCTCATCCAAAACACCGGACACTCGCGCATTCCCCTCTACGAGGACACGGACGACCAGATCATGGGCATCGTGCATGCGAAAGACCTTCTTTTGGCGGCAATGGACAAGTCGAAGCCGATTAACCTCCGGGCTCTCATGCGTCCAGCGCTCTTTGTGCCTGAGAACAAGAGCCTCCACGATCTTCTGCGTGAGATGCGACAGGCGCGGACTCAGTTAGCTGTCGTCCAAGACGAGTTTGGCGGGACTGCGGGCATTGTGACGGTCGAGGACATTGTCGAGGAGCTGTTCGGGGACATTGTTGACGAATACGACGTGGAGGAGCCCTCGATTCAGGAGCAGAACGGAGTCTTTCTTGTAGGCGGCAAGATGCACGTGGATGACGTAAACGCGACCCTTGGTGCTGAGTTTGATAGCGAGGAGTTCGACACGATCGGTGGCTACGTCTTCGGCCTCTTCGGCCGCCAACCGAAGCCACTGGAGTGCCTCGACGATGGACTTTGGCGATTCTGCGTAGCGGAGACGAATGGGCGGCGGATTCTTCAGCTGAAGATCGAGCGGCTACCTGAGCCCGTTTTTGCGGAGAGATCTGACGACGGAGAGTAGGCCGTGCCCGAAACACCCATGGTAAACCTCGGTAGGTCGCAACTCAACGAGCGTCACTAAGACTTCTGCCGAGCTCCGTCCTGCCGAGGTATCGAGCGATATGCGTAAGTGCTAGCTGCGCCGGACCATGCCAACGCGCGTGTTAACCGCGTCCCAATCGATAACTTGGAACCAAGCGTCGATGTACTTGGCCCGGGCAGTGGCAAAGTCTAGGTAATACGCGTGCTCGTAGACGTCCATCGCGAGAATCAGAGCGCAGTTCCATTGGGGGAACGTGTCTTGGCTGTCGCCGATGAAGTTGAAGACACGCTGGTCGTCGAAGTCGTAGGCCAGATAGGCCCAGCCACGTCCGGCGATGCCGGTGGTCTTCCAATCTGCCGCCCAGTTCTCAAAAGATCCATATGCTTCTGCGATCATGGCTTCGACGTCACCCTTCGGCGCCCCACCTGAGCCCCCTAAGGTCTCGAAGTACACGTTGTGGTTCTTATAGCCGCCCAGCGCGAAGGCGTAGTTGGCCTTGAGCGCGCGGGTTTGGCTGTAGATTTGGTTGGCTTTGGCGGGATCGGTGTCCAGATCGACGAGAGCCTTGCGGATCTCGTTGGTCTTGTTGGCATATCCTTGCCAGAGCTTCAGATGCTCCTCATGAGTACGCTGGCTGATTCCCACGTGCGCGGTGCCTTTAATCGCCTTTTGAATATCTTCTTCGCCCGGCACTCGGACGAGCTTTGTTTCCACTTTCTCCACAGTCATTTCAACACTTCCTCTTCATAGTCGTTAGGCCCTTAGGGAGCCCAAACTTAGCCGCCGTTGAACCAGAATCGGGCTCAATAGCTATGCCAGTGAGACTACCTGCAAATGAGACCGAGCCCATTTTGGACCCGTTCTTGCTCCCTATGTTTCTCGTCGCTAAGCCGGCGACTTCATTTGTCCAGCTCAGGATCGGAAGACGCACCGGTCCTGAGCACCTCCACTTCCGGACGGGTAGCCTCGGACATGCACCCGTATCTAATGCCAGGCCTCACCCTTTCACCTGCGGCCTTTGAAAGAATCGCAGCCCACGTTCCCGAAAAGCGATACGACGAGCACACCGATCCGGATCGATTTAGCTTTCGATTTGCAATGGCACACCTCGCGGATTGGGAGCCGATCTTCCTCCAGAGAATCCAAGCCGGCGTTGACAACCCGGGCTCCAATGCGGAGGGTTACGACGAGGCCCAGCGAGCGACGGACCAGAACTACGAGAGTTGGGACGTTAAGGAAAGTCTCCACATCTTCGCCGAGGCGCGGGCGCACACTATTCGGTATCTCGAGACACTGTCTGACGAGCAGTGGCAGTCGACGGTAGTCCACAGCGAAAAGGGGCCGCTGACCGCCTACGATCAGGCCAACATGCTTTTAGGGCACGACATCTACCACCTTGAGCATGCAACCCAGTTCATGGGAGCTAAGACAGCCGGGACTTGGTAAGTTACGGAATGTAAATCGTAAGTCGTAAATCGCCGGATTCCAGAGGTCCGATGATTTGGAGTTTCCCTTTGCCTCCAGCGATTTACGATTTATGATTTACGATTTACGATTTACGGCTTCCGACCTAAAACAAACCCCTCTTCCGGAAGCTCCTCGTAATCAACATCAGCGAAGACGGGGAACGTGGACGCAATCATCTCCATCACTTCTCGCGGGTTAAAGAGAGGGGTCGAAGGCGTCTTGCGTAGGCCGACTTCGGAGAAAATGCGCCAAGCGGATTTGCTCTCGCCGGGAGGGGTGAGAACCTGCTTCATGCGCTGGACTCGGCGTTCGAGGTTCGTATAGCTGCCGTCCGCCTCGGCGGGGGCGCACATGGGGAGAACGACGCTGGCGTAGGCCATCTCGTCCGACTCGATAATGCTTTGGTAGACGAGGAACTCTACGTTCTCCAGGGCCCTCTCTACCAACTTCCGGTCTTCGTAATGCTCTAAAGGGCGTGCGTTCACGAGCCAAAGGGCTTTCACGGACTCGTCGGCACAAGCATTCAGAATTCCGTGGGTACCCAGGCCTTTTTCTAGCCTCTCCCCACCCTCGGACGAAGCGTACTGCGCGCCGCCAGGCCAGACTCCAAGAAGGTCGGCGCCTTCCTCGTTGTTCTCTAAGGCGTAGTTATTGAATTCGCCCCCGGTTGCCATGGCTAGGCCCGCGAGCGATTCTATGGTGTCCTGCGCATCGGGCGAGTTCAGGATCGAACGCGTTGTGATCACCATCGGGCTTTCGGCAAGAATGGCGGCTGCCTCTTCGATGAGCTTCTCAGAGACTCCGGTCTTTCTGGACACCGCATCAAGGGTGTAGGCCTCTAAGGCAGCCTTCGTGGCCGCAGGAACATTGATTTTGCCTGATACGACAAGCTGTCTAAGCAGCCCCGAGGCCAAGTAGCTTTCCGTTCCGGTCGTATACCGCAAGATCAAGTGGGCAAAGCTGTCGGCGTCGGTGGGCTCGTCATTGGCGACGATCACCTTGGCGGCATTCTTGAACCAGGCTTTTCTCACCCTCAAGAACAGAATCGGTTCTTCATCGGCGAGGGACGTTCCGAAGACAAAAATGCTGGACTTGTTCTCAACATCCGCAAGCAGCGTCTGAACGTCTTGCTGCCCCATCACCTTGGGCAGGCGCTGATCGATGCTGGGCAGATGCTTATAGAAGCGGTAGTCAATGTTGTCGCTCTGGAAATGCTTCCGGAAGAGATGCTGCAGCAAATAGAGATCCTCGTTCGAGAGCGTGGCGCCACCAAGAGCCGCGATCTCGTTGCCACCGGGAGCGAAGGCGTCCAAGATTGCGGCGTAGGCTTCAGGCCAAGAACATGGCGTCAGCCGGTCGCCTTTTCGAATCAGCGGCGTGGTCAGGCGCTTGTCGGAGTTATAGAATTGGTGTCCAAACTTGCCCCTATCGCAAGTCCACTCCTCGTTGACCGCCTCGTTCGTGCGGCCGTTGATGCGGACAACTTTGCCTACTCGGTAGTCCATCCAGACATTGCAGCCGTTGCTGCAAACCGAGCACACGGCAGGCCGCGTCTCGAGGTCCCAGGGGCGCGCTCTGAAGCGGTACTTTGCGGAAGTCAAAGCGCCAACCGGGCAAATCTCGATGACGTTGCCGGAGAACTTGGAGGTGAACCGGGTCATCTCGAAAGTGGAGGGCTGCATCTCTGCGCCCCGGAAACGGAACGCCAGTTCCGCGTCTCCGGATATCTCCTCGGTGAAACGAACACAGCGTCCACACTGGATGCAGCGCTCTAGATCCAGCGTTACGTAGTTGGAAAGCGGGAAAGCCTTAGGCAAGTGGCGCTTGAGCTCGACGAACCGGCTTGTGGAGGGACCATAAAAAAGTGTGTTGTTCTGCAGCGGGCACTCGCCGCCGCGGTCGCAAATGGGGCAGTCCAGCGGGTGATTGATGAGCAGAAACTCGAGAACGCCCTTTCGGTCCCGATGAACCATCTCTGTATCGGTGAAGATGGCCATCCCTTCAGTAGCGGGCAAGGTGCACGCCGCCTGCGGTTTAGGCATTTTCTTAACCGTTCCATCCGGTCCTTTGAAGCCGACTTCTACGAGGCACATCCGGCACATGCCGACTGGCTTCATTCGGGCGTGGTAACAAAAAATAGGAATTTCAAGCCCCAGCCGCTTGACCGACTCCACAATGATCTCGCCCTTTGGAACCTTGAGCTCGATGTCGTTGACGGTGATCGTAACCGTGTCGGTCTGAGTTGCCGCTGCTGCCATGTTTCTAACACTCAAAAGCCCCGGTAATCGGGGCCTCTTGGATTGATTTGAGTCTACCTAGCGGAAGGATGAAGGCGGAAGGATGAAGGATGAATTCCGGATTCCGGTCCCCCTCTCCTTGTGAGCGAAGCGAGGTAACGAGGAGCCGGACTCATCCTTCATCCTTCCGCCTTCATCCTTCACCCTTCCTTAGTTGGCCATCGCGTCGCTAACGTCGTCCACATGGACCGAGGTGACGTATTCCTTACCGTTGGCTTTCAGCGTGACGCGGTAGTCCCCGGGTTTGACTCGGCGGCCTTTGATTTCTGCTTTCCAAGGGTAGACGTGGAAGCCTGCTGTCTTCCCTACTTTGACGGGTTCACCGGCATTGCCGAGGATGTCGGCAACTTGGATCGTCGCATCGTCGGGAAGGTTGCTCTTGAGATAGAACGGGATTTCCGTTCCCGGCTGGGTGTTGGTTGAGACCCAGGTCTGGTCTCCTGAGAAGACAGAGTCGTCCGTCCGGCCCAGAAGCAAGACGTCTTTGGGCTGGAACACTGCAGCATCTGCCTTTTGCACGTCCCCTGAGAACTGCTCAAGACCCGCAATGTTAATCGTCCAGATGGAGCGGCCGTGAGTAGCCACGATGAGGTCGAGATCGCGAGGCTGGATTTCCAGATCGTACACGGGCACGGTTGGGAAGTCCTTGTTGTCGTACTTCGTCCAAGACTTGCCGCGATCCAGGCTTATCTGAATTGACGTCTCGGAACCCAAGAGAACCAGGTTCTCGTTCTTTGCGCCTTCCTGCACGGCATAAAGCGACGCCTCTTGCGGGAGGCTGTTGGCAATACTGGTCCACGTTTTGCCGTAGTCGTCAGTCATGTAAGCGTAGGGGTGAAAGTCGTCCGAGCGGTGGCCGTCAACGGTTACGTAGGCTCGGCCCTCAGAGAACTTGGAAGCAAGGACGCGAGAGACCCAAAGCTCCTTGGGGAGATTCGGCATGTTCGCGGTAACGTTCGCCCAGGTTTTTCCGCCATCCTGCGTGACCTGTACGTTGCCGTCATCGGTCCCGCACCAGATCAGGCCCGCCTTCATCGGGGACTCGGAGACGGACGCGATGGTGCAGTGCTGCTCGGCTCCGGAGTTTATGTCCGGGGTTGGCGAGCTCTTGCCAGGCTTTAGCTCTTCAGGATTGTTTGTCGTCAAATCGGGGCTGATAGGCTCCCAGTGCTCGCCTCGATCAGTGGATTTGAACAGCTTGTTGCCGCCCACATAAACCGTCGACGGGTTGAACGGTGA
>JANYLD010000247.1 GCA_025363835.1 Armatimonadota bacterium | reverse complement strand
GCTGTCGCCAGGTTGCGAACTGAAATTTTGCATTGCTGCCATTCCAATCTACTGCCTTTCTTTACGCCTCGCAATAGAATTCTAGGCCTTGGACGCGGACCCCTTGAAACTCGCGTCCAAAAGTTGGTCTCCCATCATCGGTACGGCAACAGACGGACTGACGGCTACAACAGCGACAACGGCTATTACGACCAAAATGGAAACTGGTGTAGCTATAACAGCAACACTGACAACGGCTCTTACAACAATGGTGGCTCTTACAACAATGGTGGCTACTACAACAGTGATGGCTACTACGGAAGCAGCCGGTCCGGTGGCAACCGGGATGATCGATACCAAGACGGGGACGATCGCGACCGCAACAGTCGTAACAACCGCAATCGCAGCCGCAACAATCGCCGAAGCAGAGACGCCTGGTACAACGCCGTCCTTCGAAGCGGCAACAATGGCCGCAACGGACGAGATCGCGAGGGCGGCGACCGCAACGATGATTGATCCGATCCTCCGCAGTTAACCAACGAGGGCCGGCAGCGTGTTTGCTGCCGGCCTACTCCAATTCGATAGTCGCCGGCGGCTTGCTGGTCAAGTCGTAAAACACACGGTTGACGCCTTGAACCTCGTTCACAATTCGGTTTGCTACGTGCTCAAGGGTTTCAAAGGGGATGTTGACGGCGTGAGCGGTCATGGCGTCTTCGCTGGCTACAGCCCGAAGGACGATCGGCTGCTGGTACGTGCGCTCGTCTCCCATGACGCCGACACTTTTTACATCTAAAAGAGCCGCGTAGGATTGCCAAATGCCCTTATTCTGGCCGCGAGCTTTGAGTTCCTCTCGGAAGATCCAATCAGCTTCCTGAACCATGTGCACCCGCTCGGGGGTGACCTCGCCAAGGATTCTCACCGAAAGGCCCGGGCCGGGAAAGGGTTCCCTTTCGACCATGTCTTCGGGTAGGCCCAGCTTGCGCCCGACCGCTCTAACTTCATCTTTGAAAAGCCATCTAAGCGGCTCGATGAGCTTCATGCGCATCCAGTCGGGCAAGCCGCCGACGTTGTGATGGGTTTTGATTTTGGCGGCGGTTGGAGAACCGCTTTCGATAACGTCAGGGTAAAGCGTGCCCTGGGCGAGGAAATCGCAGTCCTTGAGCTCGTTGGCGTGCTGTTCGAAGACCCGCACGAACTGCTCCCCGACGATTTTTCGCTTGCGCTCGGGGTCTGTTTGGCCTTTGAGCTCCGTGAAGAATTGGTCCTTGGCATCGAAGACTTTGAGGTTGGCGTGGAAGTGGCCAATAAATGTCTCTTTGACTTGCTCGGCCTCGTTCTTTCTGAGGAGGCCGTGGTCAACGAAGACGCACATGGCTCTCTCGCCGATGGCTTTGATGAGGAGGGCGGCCATGACGGCTGAGTCAACGCCTCCGCTGACGGCGCAGAGCACCTTTCCTTCTCCGACTTGGGCTCTGATAGCGGTGACTTGGTCTTCGATGAAGCTTTCGCTGGTCCAGTCGCCTTTGAGCTTGGCTTTTTCGAACAGGAAGCGGTGGAGGATTGTCTTGCCGTCGGGGGTGTGGGTGACTTCGGGATGGAATTGGACGGCGTATTGTTGTTCAGCTTCGTTTTCCATGCCGGCGATGGGGCAGGTGTCAGTGCTGGCGGTGACAGTAAAGCCGGGTGGTACTTCGAGGACGTCGTCTCCGTGGCTCATCCAGACTTGATCGCTGGCGAGACCCGTAACCAGTGATCGGTGATCAGTGATCGGTGATTGGTGATCGGTGACGAGTGATCGGTGATCGGTGGTCGGTGATTGGTCCTCGGATTTCGAGTTCTCCGCCACTCTAATCCGGCGCTTGCCGTATTCTCGATTCGTCCCTTGCTGAATCTTCCCTCCCAGCATTTGGGCCATGAGTTGCTGGCCGTAGCAGATGCCGAGGGTTGGGATGCCTTTGAGGACGGCCACGTCCAGAGTTGGCGCACAGTCTTCTAGGACAGAGCGAGGGCCGCCGCTGAGGATGACAGCGTTGGGCTGAGTCTCGCGAATTTTGGCTTCCGCCGTGGTCCAGGGGACCATCTCGGAGTAAACCCCCATCTCCCGGACCCGCCGGACGATCAGTTGCGTGTATTGGCCTCCGAAGTCGACGACGATGACGGTTTGGTGTTTCTTCATGCGGGGTGTGGCCCCTTAGTTTGAGGCTTCGGTTGGCCTTTAAGCAAGATGGTTAGGTCTCTCGGCGTGCCTATACTCTTGGCAACATAAGCGCTCGGAGAGCTTCCTGCTCCTAGCAGCAATCTATTAATCGCTGACGGTTGTTGTGCCGCGTTGGCAATTGAGACATTGAAACTCGCTGGAATGAATCTGGCGTTGTAAAATACAATAAATGTCAATCCCTCGCGGCCTAGAGCAAATAATGAACATCAACCCGGAAATTCTGGGGGGAGAGCCATGCTTTAACGGTACGCGCGTGCCGCTTGACACTGTCGTGGATAACCTCGCCGGTGGTCATACCGTCGATGAGATACTAGAAAACTATCCCACGTTAAACCGTCAGCATATCGACGCCGTGCTGAGATGGGAGGCGGACTTGGCACGGGATGCCGCCGGGCTTCACAAGCGCGCCTCATGAAGGTGCTGCTTGATGAAATGCTTCCTAGCAAGCTGGCCCGCAGACTGATCGGACACGAGGTATCGACCGTCGCGGACAAAGGATGGCAGCAGATTACGAACGGACAGCTTCTTTCAAAAGCAGAGGCTGCCGGATTTGAGGTTCTGATCACCAAGGACGCAAACATGCCTTATCAGCAATCGTTGACTGGTCGTAGCATTGCATTGCTCGTTCTTCGACCGAGGACTCAGGATGTGGATGACCTTCTTGCGATGACTGCAGATATTCTCTCAGCCTTGAACCACCTTGCTCCCGGCCGCTTGTCCGTCGTCGCTCACAATTCCTAACTCGGCAGCTACACCGCACCATGTGGGGATACGTTTTGGCTTGTAAAGCGTCCTATTCTTTCGGTGGTAACCGCTTTGCTGGCAATGATCGCGATGGCTCCAGCGCGGAGGGCGCAGGAGTTGCTGAATGTCGCTGAGCTAGGATCTCGGTTTAACAACGCTCGGGGCGAGGCGCGGCTTGTGCTGATTCTTTCGCCGACGACTCCTCGGTGTTTGAGCGGGGCCCGCATCGTACGGCGAGATGTAATTGACCACTTGATCGGTGAGCCCGTTAAGACCTTCGTTATATGGACCCCAATGCTGGGCAACGACAACCGGGACGCGGCTCAACATGCTGCCGACTTGCTGGATACGATTGACGTTGATCAGTTCTGGGACGCGAACCGCAGCTTGGCGGCCCAATACGGCAAGCTGGTTAAAATGCCCGACAATCGCGCTTTGGCTTGGAACGTTTACCTGCTGCACGGCCGACTGGACGTATGGAGCGGCGGCCCGCCGAAGCCGATCCGCTGGATGCATGATTTCGGCCGCGACGATCACTCGCTGGATGGAAGCACTTTGCTCGATCTCGTTACCAAGGCGGCCAATAAGCCCTTGCCCGCCGATTTCTTTACTAAGGGCAGGACTCGCGGGTAGCGGCTTCTCCAGGCTGACGTCAAGACTTGTCGCGAGTTTGCGGTGACTGACTGCCTTTGTATGCAAGTCTGTCACTTCGCTCTCGGAATCCATCTTGATGGCCACGGTTTCCATTTGATCCTTCTTGCGGTCGAAGACGGCAGTTCCACCGCCGGTCAAGCTGGTGACAACCTTTGATTCCGCGTCCGCCTGGGCGTTAACGAGGCCGTGGGAAGAGTCCTCGAACGACTCGTCGTGCTGGGTGAGCTCGATCTTCATATCGATCTCGTTATCGTCAACATGGGTCGGAGTGACCGTGTAGTTCAAATCCACGCCTTGAAACGGCTTGCTGAATGTGAAAGCCTTCCCTTCTTCCACTCCTGTGGCAGGAAATTCGATGGGCAAATAAGTGATGTCGGGAAATCGCTTCGGGTCGAGACCGGGGAGGCGGACCGGGAGCGGATTGTTTGGCGCATCATTGGTCACCACGTGTCCCAAGGGGGTGAAGGAGATCGTATTTTTTGGAAAATACTGCTTGACGCTGTCCAGATCGAGGGGAAACTCCTGGCCGTTAAACATCAGACGGAAAGCAGTCAGATCGCTGCTCGCCTTAAAATTTCCTTGCGAGTCCGCCGCAAGTCCTTGCACGCTGAGGGTCATGTCCACTTGAGCCTTCCCTTCTTTGCCGCCTAGAAGGGGCAGGAAGCCGTCAAGGCCAATCCGCACGTAGTAGGTGCTATTAACCCCGATTGGAAGGCTGTAGGCCACGGGAGAGAGCACGAGGGCAGCGGCAAGAGCGGTAATCATAACTTCTGAGTACTACGACGACCGGGAGTGCAAAGGTGCTTCGTTAGATTGTCCTCGGACGTCCGGCCACTTATGCCGGAACACTATTCCTAAACCCGCGGCTCTAACATGCTAATCATCGCCCTGCAAAGGAAGGAACCATGAGCCAATTCGAAGCCAAGATCCAAATCGGCGCCTCAGCCGAAGACGTATTTGACTATGTCACGGACATCAGCCGCATGCCAGAGTACATGCCAACTCTGCGAAAGGCCGTGCCTGCCGGCGACAACAAGATTCGCATGCAGGGTGAGGCGGGCGGGCATCCTTACGACGCTGACGGATGGTATCAAGTGCACCAGAGGGAGCACACGATGCTTTGGGGCTCCGACGGCCCAAACCGATATTCAGGACATCTCGAAGTCATGAGCCAAGGTGACTTCTGCATCTTGATGGTGGGCCTGAACTTTGAAGCAAGTCCCGGTATGGACTCCGACTTTGCGACGCTTATGGAGCATCGAAAGGTCCAGATTCAGGAGGGGCTCCAGCGATCGGTGGAATCGATCAAGAGTTGTTGCGAGGAGAATCGGGCGGCGGTGCGCAAGAGTAAATATTCCGGATATATGAGCTGAAACGGGGCCTTCTGGCCCACCTCTTCCTTAGAAAGGTTGGATACTCCGTGTGAAGGGCAAAGGTGCCCCCAGGAGATTTCATTTGCTGACTACCCTCGTTTTAGCCGGTGCTTTGCTGGCCACCCCTCAAGCCGACAAGTGGGATATCAAGGCAGGAATTGCGCCTAAGTCCACTGCAAGTTACGACCTCGCAATCGACGTTGAGATGGCCGGTCAACAGCATAATGCCACGGGAAAACTCGTCATCGAGATTAAAAACACCCCGGCAGGCAAGCCAATCGCTGCTGCGTATTCGATTAAGGACTTAGCGGCCGACACAGGCCAGGGTTTGCCGGACCAATCCTTCAATGCGACCCTCGACGCGGCAGGAGGCATCCTTGATTCCGACGCACAAGAAGGCGCCGATCCCATCAGGCAGTATTTAATGCCTTGGACATTTATTTATCCGGACAAGGCAGTCAGCGTGGGCGACACTTGGACCGACACGATCAAGGTAGGAGAGGCAAAAACAGATCACTCGATCGTTATCAGCATGAAGGCAGACTCCCTTGACAAGGTTGGCGACATCGACGCACTCAAGGTGACAGAGGACCTCACCCAAGCCGGCGATGGCGGTATGAAGTCCACCGGGACATGGTGGCTGGACAAAAGCGGCAAGGTTCTCAAATTCGAAGTTAAGACGAGCAACTGGCTTGTCCCGATGATGGGAGACCAACTTTTGGACGCGAGTTTCAAGGGGTCCGCGTCCAAGGCCTAGAATTCTATTGCGAGGCGTAAAGAAAGGCAGTAGATTGGAATGGCAGCAATGCAAAATTTCAGTTCGCAACCTGGCGACAGC
>JANYLD010000234.1 GCA_025363835.1 Armatimonadota bacterium | reverse complement strand
GTGCTCAAGTCGAGATCCAGGTATTCGATCCAGTACTCAATGACATCCGCGAGCGAGTCGAGTGTGTACGTCCCGGACAGCGTCAATGAAGGCTTTCCCACGCTCATCTCATTCCCCTGTAGCAGTCGAATGCATTTCTAGTGAAGGATGCTCCCAGCGAAAGCGGGTGTGTGGCAGTGACCGGCCGGGAGTTTTTGTACCACCTACCATGTTCGCAATCAGCTCGCAAGCTGGATGGCTTCGGGGGCAGGTGGCTTACCCCCAAGACTGCTGTGAGGCTTGACCGTGTTGTCGTGAAACCCCCATCGTTCGATGATGATGTGGGCTTCTTTCAGCGTGTCGAACAGCTCCCTGTTGAGAAGCTGATCTCGCATCTTCCCGTTGAACGATTCACAGTAGCCACTCTCCCAGGGTGAGCCAGGCTCAATACATAGCGGCTCAACGCTCAGCACATTCTTGGGCCAGGTCTTTAGGTTCCTTGCATGAACTCCGGGCCGTTGTCCGACCGAATGTGGACAGGTCGCCCGTGTCTCACAAATAGATCGGCAAGCACCACGATCACGTCTTGGGATCGGATCCGCCGGGCGACATGCGAGGCCAGACACTCTCTCGTATATTCGTCGATGATGTTCAGAATCCGAAATGGCCGGCTGTCGTGCGTCCTATCCGCCACGAAGTCATACGACCAGACATGATGGCGGTACGCGGGCCGTAGTCTCATGCACTACCCATCGGCGCGCCAGAGTCTGGCTCGCTTGGGCTGCTTGGTCGGCATGTTGAGACCTTCTTGCCACCAAATCGTGTCGACACAATCTTTACCCACGTCCCAGCCCTCGAACCGTAGCATATCCGTCACCGTTCTGTACCCATACCGCCCGTACTCCTTGGCAAGCGCGATGATTCGCCCGCGCAACCGCTCTCGAACCGGATCGGGCCATGGCACGTACCAAGAGGAGGACCGGATCTGGCCGATTGCCCGACACGCCTTGGGCTCGGACACATGGAGCACGGTGACGGAGAAGCGGTCTCGATGCCGACGACCGGCTCGCCGTCACCGGGGTGTCAACGAGCGATTCTGGAGCATCGAAGAGCCCGTCGCCTGGATGTTTCCGTTCGACAGCGACACGTCCCTTGCAGTCCAGGTCAGCACAGGGGGGTACCTGTTCCATGGGCTTTCTTACACTGCTCGACTAGCCGTACGATGTCCAGAATAGTTCTAAACTGATCGACTTCGAGCGATTCCATCGGCATTGTGATCCCAAATTCTTGTTCAAGATTGTATACGAGGTCGATAAATTTCAGCGAGTCTATCATTCCCGTTTCCAACAAGTCGGTCTCCGAACTGGAAACCTCGACATCGAGCTTGTTTCTAAAGATTCTAACAACTGTGTCTTGAATCGTATTTCCCACAGTAAGGTTCACAATACACCCCATGTTTTGTTGCGCCAGCGTCATTCAGCCAATTAATTTCGTAGTGTGAGAGAACAACTTAGGTCAAGCGGCGCCGAATCCACACGTTCTCTAGAAACAACTCATCGATCCCGGTTCCGAGGAATGTCTCCAGAGCTTGCTTTGGAGTATTGACGATGGGCTGGCCTTTGATGTTGAAACTCGTATTGAGAACCATTTCTCTTCCGGTCGCCTTTCCGACAGCACGAAGAAGACCGTGGAAGTCACCATTTCCATCAGCCGAGACCGTCTGTACTCGAGCCGATCCATTCACATGCGTAATAGCCGGCAACTCGGCGCGGTACTTGTCCCTGACATCCATGGTCATGATCATATAGGGAAACTCTGTCGCGGGGGGAGTATCAAACCATTGATGAGCTTGTTCTAGGGAGACAGCGGGAGCAAACGGACGAAAAGCTTCCCGCATCTTCACCATGGCATTGATACGGTCACGCATTTCAGGGTGTCCAGGATCAGCTAAAATGCTGCGGTGCCCCAAGGCACGGGGGCCAAACTCCATCCGTCCACGGAACCACCCCAGCACCTTTCCATCAGCAATCGACTTCGCGGCTTGTTCACAGGTGTTTTCGTAACTTGAGAAACGGACGACCTCAACACGGTCCTGGTACTCCGTCACTGCGGCATCGATGTCTTGACTGGAGTACGAAGGACCGAAGAACGGGACAGGCGAGCGTAAGTTATGAATCTTCCCTCCCTGGGACGCGCGATACAAAGCAGCGCCAAGGGCCGCGCCATCGTCTCCCGCCGCAGGCTGGACATAGATTTCGTCAAACAGGCCGGAGCGTGTGAGCTTCCCATTCGCGGTGCAGTTTAGGGCTACCCCACCAGCAAGGGCCAAACGACGTAAACCAGTCTCTTTTCCGAAATGTCCGCAAAGATGCTGGAGCGCCTTGTCCAGGCAGGCCTGTAATGCAGCCGCCACATCCCGGTGTTCATCCGTGACGTCGCAGTCGGGATGCCGTTCTTTTACGAGGTGCTCACTCAGATATTGACGCGAGAGCACAAAGTTCTCTCGCTCATCTCTCGTCCGATTCAATCGCAAGAGTGGAATGTGGGGAGAGCCGTCCTTCCTCAGATCGACCGCTTGGTCGAAGAAGCGCTGAAAGCGCGTCGGTTCACCATAGGGGGCAAGCCCCATGATCTTATATTCATCAGAATTGAAGTCAAAACCCAAGTGCAGCGTCACCAGAGAATAGAAGATGCCGATGGAATCATGGGCAGAGATATGATGCAGCGCTTGGAGCTTCCCATCACGCGCATGATAGACAGACGCCCCATGCATCTCTCCCATCCCGTCAATCACCACAACCAAGCACTCGTCCCACCCTGACGTAAAATACGCACTCGCAGCGTGTGCCAGATGATGATTGACCTGGTGTACGCGTTCCAGGGGAAAATCAGGGAGGTCCCGACGCACCAGGCTCAGTAACGCATCTTTCGAATACACGTCGCGATATCTCTTCGCTGCAATGGGATCGATGGAATACGCCACCCGATAGGGGGCATAGTCAAAACAGTGCGCCAACTCATCCACATCACCGAGCGAGATACCTGCCTCAGCCAAACAATAGCGGATGGCCTGGGCAGGAAAGTCTCCGGAATGCTTCTTTCTATTAAAACGTTCCTCTGCCGCAGCGGCGACGACCACGCCGTCCACTACGAGAGCCGCAGCGGAATCGAACCCTTGACACATGCGGTACTCGCGCTCGTCAAGATGCGGCCAATGAGCCTTCTTGAAGGCTGCCGAGCTCTCGAGACCACTAATACCCAATATGTTCATATGGCACTCCTTACAGAGGCATCTTTCTTCCGACGAAACTCATCTCTCAGCTTAGGGCGATCGATTTTTCCACTCGCATTCTTTGGAAGCTTCTCAAACACAAGGTAGTGTGAGGGGATCATATACTGAGGCAACACACTGGCTAAGGATTTCCGCAAAACGAGTGAACTGACCTCACTCCCATCAGCGGGCACATACGCGCAACAGATCGTAGCCCCTTCGAAACCCTCCGCTTCGATTGCAACTACCGCACATTCCTGCAATAAGGACATTGCATGAAAC
Source organism: Armatimonadota bacterium (assembly GCA_025363835.1). GTDB lineage: Bacteria > Armatimonadota > Fimbriimonadia > Fimbriimonadales > Fimbriimonadaceae > JANYLD01. The sequence continues at coordinate 1,000 of JANYLD010000234.1, read as the reverse complement.
GCGGATTCGATCTCTCCGAGTTCAATCCGATACCCGCGGCTTTTGATTTGCGTATCGACGCGACCGTGAAAATAGACCAAGCCATCGTCGCCGATTCTGGCCAAGTCTCCAGTCTTGTAGAGACGATCGGAGGGATCGCTGTTGAACGGATTGCTGATAAAAGCGGCCTGGGTTTTCTCCTGGTCTCTCCAATATCCAGGGCTCAGCCCGGCTCCCCTAATATAGAGATTCCCAATTTCACCTGTCGGCACAGGCAGTAAGGCATCGTTGAGGACGAGCAACTCCTCCCCTTCACAGGGTTTCCCGATGGGAATCGGGCTCGTCCCATCTTCCGGACAGGTCGGAACCGTGTAGTAGCTACTCGCTATTGTCGCCTCAGTGGGGCCATAGAGATTAGTAAAACTGACATGGGGAAGACGTTTCATCCAATAGCTTAACGAGGGAGTTGGAAACACCTCGCCACACCACAAAATGCGTTTCAGCATCGGGAAATCCCGTTCCTTTACCACGTCGAACTTCGCCATATAATTGAGCATCGACGGTACAGAGAACCAATGGGTCAGTTCTGATCTGCGGATGAAATCGGCGACCTTGTTTGGCAAGAGATTGATCTCATAGGGAACCAGATGCAACTCTGCCCCAACCCCCAGGGAACCGAAAATGTCCATGACGGAGAGATCAAAATGCAGTGGCGGATGGGCGGACATTTTATCAGAGGAGGTCAAACCAAAGTAGCGGACGGCCCATTGGAGATAGCGACTCACGTTCGCATGGGTGATCACCACTCCTTTGGGAACTCCCGTGGACCCTGAGGTAAACATAATGTATGCGGGATCGTCCGCAGTATTGGCATAATCAAGTGGGGTATCGGGATAGTTCTCGTAATCTGCCTGGGTGAAGGCAACCTTGACACGGTCATTCTGAAGCTTGTCTGGTCCCAGCCACCCGACTGCCAACGTATCGGGCGATCCGTCCAGGCTCAGTACTTCCTCCAGGAGCA
>JANYLD010000229.1 GCA_025363835.1 Armatimonadota bacterium | reverse complement strand
GATCTGAAGCCCATCCACAACCGGACCGATAAATGGGAACATCACGAGCGTTAGAACCGGCCATAAACTCAAGACGAATTATCAGGCTCAGTCGAAGCCAATGCAACAGTCTCCTTGCTCGCGCTTTTCCACTCATCTGATCAACCACCGTGCTTCCAAATAGCGGGAAAAGCGCGAGCAAGCTCTCGCACTCCCAAATGAACTCCAACATGATTCAACCCTTGAACTCCGACAACTTCGTAACCCCGTAAATCCAGCCCCTGTACGGAGTCAAATGCACACCAAACCCAAGAGCTCCATACCCATAGTCAGACGTGGCCTTGGAACCCTGCAGCCGCCCTACGGAGGCACTGATGGCCACAAGGTAACTCTTGCCATTCACCTTGACAAACCATCCGCCCCCGGAATCTTTGGCGCCTACTCCGCCTTCATCGGGTGTTATGGCCGATCCTAGGGTGCTAAAGCTTGGATCGCCTGGCTTATCGAGGTCGTAGACCAGGCAAGCGCTACTCTTCCACTTTGGCTGGTCGGCACTGCCGATGTTGTAGCGGTCGACCTCCGTGTAGTCGATCGTGTTGGTGGCCATCCGGCGAACGCCCTCGCTGCCTTGCTCGGGCTCCCAGCCGTTGCCATCACTTCTTGGCCTCGCCGTGCGACCGTAGCCGACGATATAAACTGTGTGGCCCTTAAGGCTTCCTGCTGGGGACGGACATTCGAACGGCGCCAGCAGGATTTGGGCATAGACGGGTACAGGCTTTCCCAAACGATACATGGCGAGGTCTGCGGGCTCCCCAGTGAAGGCTTTGTGTATGATCTTTTGCACGATCGGATATTGCTTCCCATCTTCCACAAATACGTTTCCACCCACGTGCGCAACACCGATCACCCAATCCTCCGAAATCGCGACGGCGCTTCCGTTTAGCTTGAACGTCCCCCCTGCAGAGGTTCCGATCACGCCAACGGCCTTGTAATCGGAAGTTGGATGGTCGGGAAATACCGCGGCCCCACCGACATTGGCGTGGCCCGCCAATGAGAGCACGGCTAGGACTGGAAGCGAACGAAGTACGTACATGGCGTTTGAATATCTTAGACGAGCACATGAGTCGAAGCGAGTCTGGTTAAGCGATCACGAGTCGCCGACATTTCATACTTGAGCTTAGAGTCATGAGACTTGCGCCTAAGCAATTGAACCCCGCGCTATGAGTAAACAGGACATAAGCTTCCCCGGTTTTAACGTTGGCCCCGTCCGGGTTGACGTGCCCGTTTTGCTGGCTCCCATGGAGGATGTGAGCTCGCTGCCTTTCCGCTTAATCGCCAAGCGAATCGGCAAGCCAGGGCTCATGTTCACGGAGTTCGTCAGTGCGATGGCGGTCCATTACAACGCGCAGAAGACGATCCGAAAAATGCGGGTGCATGCCGACGAGCGGCCGCTGGGAATCCAGATCTTCGGGCCAAACCCGGAGGTGATGGCAGAAACCGCGCGGCTGGCCGAGGAGATGGGGGCGGACATTGTCGACATCAATATGGGTTGCTGGGTGCCCAAGGTTTGCCGGACCGGTGCGGGCGCGGCTCTGTTAAAGGACCCGGAGATGGCCCAGAAGATCGTGGCCGCCGTGGTGGACGCGGTAACGGTGCCGGTAACGGTGAAGGTACGCGCGGGATATGAGTTCGACGTTTTTGCGGCTCCGGAGCTGGCAAGACGTTTTCAGGACGTTGGCGCTCAGATGATTACCTTGCACGCACGCTTTGCAAAGCAGGGATTTGAGGGGCTTGCGGACTGGAAGCTGATCGAGCTAATGCGGGCCGCGGTGACGGTGCCCCTCATTGGTAATGGCGACGTTAAACAACCGGAAGACGCTTTAAAGATGCTCCGCGAAACGGGTTGCGATGGAGTTATGGTGGGCCGGGCGGCTATCTCCAACCCCTGGATTCTTGGAAGGATCTCGGCCGCTGTTTCCGGCCAGCAAGTGCCTTCCGGCCCGTCGATGGATGAGCGGATAGAAGTTGCTTTGGAACACGTGCGCCTTTCCATTGCCTACAACGCCGACGTTGACACTTACGAGGAAGCCTTAACATTGCCGGTGCAGAGATTTCAAGAGGCCCAAATGTACGCGGTGCGTTCGCTTCGGGGCCAGATTCCGATGTACATCAAGGGTGAGCCTGGAGCGGCGCAGGCGAGGGAGCATCTCACTCGCTGTTCATCGCTCGCAGAGGTGGAGTCTGAATTGCGTAAGTTCCAGTCTTCGCTGGCGTTGGCCGTCGCCTAAGGCTCTGCCGAGTACAATTGGCTTCACCCCTCTGAGATGCTTGTCCGCTCCTTAATTCTCAAAACTTCGGCTATGAAGCCGGTGGAGCGCACCGTCCGCGGGTCAAGGCTCTTCCGCCCCCTCGTCTCAAGGTTTATTGCGGGCGACAACCTAGAGCAGGCGCTCGCCGCCAGCCAGGCGTTGCTGGACAAGGGTTTTATGATCACCCTCGACTATCTGGGCGAAAACACCAAGACTGAGTCTGAGGCTACTGAGGCTAAGAAGGCCTTTATTCGGATGCTGGAATCCATTCCGAAGGTGACCCAATCACCGCCGCTGGCCTGGCCCGTCGTGGCCGCCGTTTCATCTACTTCTTCATCCCAGCAGCCGAACAACCCAGCCACCCTGCAACCCAGCAACACCGCAGAGCGCCTCAACATCTCCATCAAACTCACCCAGTGCGGCCTCGACCTAGGCGACGACGAGGCCGAGCGCAACTACCGGGAAGTCGTCTGGGCCGCGGCCGAGCAGCACAACTTCGTCCGCGTCGACATGGAAAGCTCTGCCTATACGGAGCGCACGATCCACCTCGTCGAAAAGGTCTGGCGGGACATGCCGAATACGGGCACGGTGCTTCAGTCCAGTCTTATGCGAACCGAAAAAGATGTGGAGCACATGATCGAGATAGGCATGCGTATCCGGCTCGTCAAGGGCGCCTATCTAGAGCCTCCAACCGTCGCGTTTTCCAGTAAGCACAAGGTGGACGAGGCTTATTTGAATGAAGCGAAGCGCTTGGTGGAGCACGGCCACTATCCGGCCATCGCCACCCACGACGAGAAGATCATCAAGGCGCTTGAATCCTTTGTGAAAGACAAAAGCATCGACAAGTCGCGATTCGAATTCCAAATGCTCTACGGAATCCGCCGGGATCTCCAGGACCGCCTCCTGAAGCAAGGCTACAACGTCCGAATCTACGTCCCCTTCGGCGACCAGTGGTACCCCTACTTCACCCGCCGCCTAGCCGAGCGTCCGGCCAACGCATTCTTCATTTTGAAGTCCTTATTCAAAGGCTGACTCTGAGCTCCTGCCCCTTGCCGGGATGTTTGTGCGCCGTGAAATCGGATTTTTGCCTTCACCGAGTTATTCTTCATGACCCAGCCATGTTGCAGGCGCAAACAGTTACATTCGGTGCCGCATTGCTTGTTCAGGGAAACGGAAGGAAGCGCTCAGGCGTTGCATCTGAGGGCGTAAGCTGGAAATCAAGGATGATGAACTCACGGCGACGGTTTAAGCTCGGTGAAGCCAATAAGCTTGTGCTGCAAGGGCTCGTGGTGGTACTTGTCCTCATCGTGGGTGTTGGAATCTGGGCCTATCCCACAATCCGAGACCTGCTAACGTTGGTCCCTAAAAGCGAGAAGAAGATCGGCTGGAGTCCGGGAACCGAGGTCAACTTGAAGGCCCTTTACACGGGACTGATGCTCCAGCACGACTCAGACGGCCAATTTCCACAAGGCGGCCAGTGGATGGATTTGGTCATCAAGCGCGTTCGCAACGAAACCCTCGAGGCCGGTGCTGAAAACCAGAAGTTTAAGGACCCAAGAGCGGGCGCCAAGTCCGGCGAGTTTGGATTTGCGATGAACGACGCGGCGGCGGGGAAGTACAAGGACGACATCAAGGACAAGGAGATGCCGCTCATCTTTGAGTCAACTGACACGAAGTGGGACGCTCACGGCGACCCTACGAAGATCGGCCGGAAAAACGGGATCGGAATTTCGATAGAAGGAAAGATCGTCCGGTTGTAGGAATCTCGGAACTTGGATCGCGGATCTCGGATCGATTCGAAGGGCAGCATTCCAGTTGACTTGAGAGGCAGCTCTGGAAGATGATGGGACGATGGCAGAAAAGCAACTTGCAACTCCCTGGATCGTGCGAGATCACCGCAAACAATACGATAGCCTTCAGGCGCCTAGCATCAAGACGGCACGCTCAATAACAGAACAAAGAAGCAAGGCTAGTAGATACACTGCTCGCATCTCTGACTCGAAAAGATCCGCGATCCGAGATCCGAGATCCGAGATTAAATGCAGCCCTTAACCGTTCCCATCCGGGGCCAGAAGTTGGCCATGCTTGTTGCCGTTCAAGAGCGCGTGCATCACCGCAAAACGGCGTTCCAGGAGATCGATATCGTCGACACGGAGGTTTTCGGGCGCATGTTGTTGTTGGACGGCCACGTGCAGCTTTGTACGTTCGACGAACACGCCTATCATGAAGCGCTGGTCCAGATTCCGATGCTGTCTTTGGACTCGCCGAAGCGGGCATTGGTGATCGGAGGTGGAGATGGCGGGGTGGTGCGGGAGCTTTGCCGGCACCGCGGGCTGGAGACGATCGACATGGTGGAGATCGACCAAGGCGTCATCGATTCCTGCAGCGAATTTATGCCTAGCCTGAGCGCGGGATGCTTTGCAGACCCTCGAGTGCATGTGTTTGTGCAGGACGCGTTTGAATTTGTCAAGAAAACCCAGGCTCCCTACGATCTGATAGTCATGGACAGCACCGACGTCTACGAGGAAGAGGACGGCGGGCTGAGCGACCGGTTGTTCTCGGAGAATTTCTACCGAGACTGCCTAAACGCTCTTTCGCCTGAGGGGTTGGTGGCGACTCAAGCCGACAACTTGATCTTCTGCCCTTACTCGCTAGAGGCCATTCTCGAGGACTTCCGCAAAGTGTTCGCGAAAGCCGGCGTCTACCAGGCAATCGTGCCCTCTTTTGGCGGCTTCAGCGGGTTCTGTTGGGGCAGCAAGGGGGCGGAGGTTTCGCGGCAATTTAATGCGGAGAAGTCTCGTGTGTTGGGCTTGAACTATCTAAAAGACACGACCTATGCTTTAGCGTTTGAGGCGTTCTCGTTTTCTAGCGTCGCCTTTGCAACCCAGGCCAATGCTCAATCTGAATTCTAATAACCTCTGTCCGATTCTGCGATCTGCGTGTCCTCTGGGTTGAAGTTCAGGAACCGGAGATTTACCACGGAGATCACAGAGAGCACATAGACGCACAGAACAAAGCTCACACCAGCCCCCAGCACTCAGCCCTCAGCACTCAACACTCTTCCGGACGTAGGACACAATCAATGACTCCGATGATCATTCCTGTTGCGCACGACTATTCCTGTCCCTGGTGCTGGATCGGACTGTTGCAGGCTGATCAGTTGCGGGCTGAGTTTGGAGTGGAGTTCAACTGGTTGGCCTACGAGTTGTATCCGGAGGAGCTTGAATTCGGAACGTGGACCCGGCCGGAGGAGCCGCCTGACAAGCCGCCGACGCCAACGCGAATGGAGTTAGCCTACGCGGCTCAGGGGATTGAGAGGCCGACCAACAAAGGCCCCTTTCCGATGCGCACGCACAAGGCGCACGAGGCCACAGAATATGCCAAGCAAACGGGCGGCGTATACGACCTTGTTTCGGCCTTCTATCACGGCCATTACGAGCAGGCAGCGGATCTGGACAACCTGGATGTGCTGACAGCCCTCGCCCGGCCGATTGTGAAGGATCTCGACGAGATGCTTAGGGCCATCGAAGAAAAGAGATATAAAGCCAACATCACCGGGTTCGACGAAGGCGCGTACCGCAGCGGCGTGTACAACGTTCCCACCTTCTACATAGGCGGTGAAAGGTATGCCGAGCAACCTTACACGGTGCTTCAGAAGGCCATGCAGAAAGCCGTGGTGGCCGCTTGAGCACGGCAGGGGACATCTACCAGACTTTGGACTTTCCTGAAGCGCCCACGCATCGCCCCTACGTGTACATCGACATGGTGGCAACGATAGATGGCAAGACGGTGTCGGGCAAACGTGGAGACGATGTCATGGACCTTGGCTCGGACGTGGATCATGCCCTCATGCGGCGGATCCAAGATCAATCGGACGCCGCGATGGTGGGAGCAACCACCCTACGAGCGGCCTCTGCGATGTGGGACCCTAAGACCGGTTTTCGAATCGTCGTCTCAAACACCGGGCAGTTTGATTACCGGCGACCATTTTTTTCCAGCGGGGGGCAAGCCTTCGTCGCCTGCTCTGAGGCTTCCAAATTTGAAGTCAGCAATGGCGTCCGGAGGCTGGAATCGGGCAAAGATAAGGTTGATTTTCCGCTCCTCCTGTCTAAGTTGCGAGAGATGGGAGCACGGCATCTACTATGCTTTGGAGGCAGCGAATTGAACGCCCAAATGCTGAGCCAAGATCTAGTGGACGAACTCTTCCTGACCATCTCCCCAAAGGTGAAGCTTGGGCGCGATTTGCCGACTTATGCGGGCGGAGACCCCTTGCCACGGGAACATCTCCTCCGCTTCAATTTGATCGAAAACCACGTTGTTGGAGACGATGTGTTTGTGCGATACCGTCGAGAGGTGAGAGGCATTCATGCAGGCTGAAACTACGCTGGCCGGCGCAAACGCGAAGGCCACAAAATCCGCTTCTCGTCCACTCGCGGCTTACATGTATTTGTTGCGGAATATTGGAAAGACCGCACCCCTCATTGCCGTCATCACGCTTGCGGTCCTGCTGGTGGCGGGAATTGTCGCCTTGATGGACTCGATTCCGTATTCCATCCGCGTTATTTACAGCTACTCGAAGACTGCGCTGGGTATCAGCCCACGTTGGGATCCGACTCAGACGCCGGCGCTACGATCTGTAGTGATCAAGGAGTGTCCGGTCCCAATCGAGCGGCTGGTGACGTGCAGAGCATCCAGCGCCCAGGTGAAAAGCATTGTAGGGAAGTGGCCATTTGTCGTGCTAGGTCTTCACCAGAACGACATGCTTTACTACTTGCACCGTCTTGACGGGGACAAAATTGTGGGACGCCTCCCGAAACCGGGAGCGGCGGAGGCGCTGGTGTCCGAGCCCGTGGCCCGGAACCGCGGTCTGAAGATCGGATCGGATCTGTTGAGCCCGACCGATACCGACAACTATTCGCCCTACCACGTCAAAGTAGTCGGCATCGCCGAGACCAAAGAGTGGATCATGGTCACCGACATCGAATACCTCGAAGCGAACCAATTTCCAGCCGTCAATTTCCTACTGGTCTTCGCCCCCACGCCACAGCAACAAGGCAAGTTGGATCACTGGGCGGAGAAGCGATTCAAAGGCTCCCACGCGCAGATATTTGCTTACCACCTCCTGGAAAAAGACACCAATGATATGTTCAAGATCCTTTATAAGATCTTGGATGTCGTCATCGGAACGCTTGTCCTAGTGATCACGATCATGATGGGAATGCTGATGAACATCTACCAATCGCAGCGCTTGGTGGAGTTTGGGCTTTTGCAGGCTCTAGGCTATACAAAACGGCAGCTCTTGCGCCGGGTGACTTTAGAGGCCGTTTTAGTGATCGTGGGGGGCTGGGTTGTCGGCCTTTTCATGGCCTACGGTCTGCTCCTTGTGGTCAAGGCAACGCTCATGGACCCGAGCGCCTTCTCGCTAAACCCCTTTGATCCCACCGCATACACCTACACCCTCCCGATTCCCATCGCCATCTTTGCCGCCGCCGTCCTGACCGTCTGGCTCCGCTTCCGTAACTTCGACCCTGTCGGTGTTGTAGAAAGGAGGCTGGTTTGACCATGAAAGCGCGATCTATTGGGCGTAAACCGTTTTTGGGGAGTTCTGACAAAAATAGGAGGGACGCGTGATCCAAGCCCGCGGTGCGTCGCTCGTGTACTACGACCACGGCCGAGAGGTATTTGCGTGCCGGAATGTGGACTTGGAGGTCCGCCCCGGCGAATTCCTCGGAATTCTCGGCCCGTCAGGCTCTGGTAAGTCATCCTTGCTCTACCTCCTCAGCGGACTCAAAACGCCCAGTTCCGGTGACGTCGCGTTCGACGGCCGGTCCGTTGGAGACCTGAATGATGAAGAACGGAGCAAAATGCGGTTGAACGACTTTGGATTTGTCTTTCAGCAGCCCTTCTTACTGGGCTATTTGACGGCCATCGAGAACGTGACGGTGGCGACTGTGGGAAAGGCGGCTTATGAAGAGGCCAGAGAGCTTCTCGATCGTTTAGGTATGGGCGAGAAATCTCATCGATATCCGCACGAGCTAAGCGGCGGTGAGCGACAGAGAGTTTGTGTGGCAAGGGCCCTACTGGGTGACCCCATGGTTGTGTTTGCGGATGAGCCGACTGCTTCTCTAGATCACGCCAACGGATCCCAGGTCGTACATCTGCTGAATCAGCATCGCGGCAGCGGCTCGCTAGTCATGGTGACGCATGATCCTTCGATGCTCGCGGAAGCGGATCGAATCGTCGAGCTTAATGATGGGATGCTGGCGAGCGGGCATCAAGCGACGGAAGTGGCCACTGGCCACTGAGGCTAGAACCATTCTTTCCGGTTATGGACGTAAGCCGTTACGAACTCCGGATCGCTCTTGGTGAGGTAGAGAATTCCTTCGATGATTCCAATAATGTGCATAACACCGCCCCCGATTCCGCACGTAAGGAGCGTGATAAGGAGCGTGACGATTCCTGCGTTTGTGTAGCCCAGGTAGAACTTGTGGACACCAAACGCGCCGAGAAGGATAGCAAGAAGTCCGGCCGGCAGCTTCTTATCGGCTCCGGGATATTGAATGGGATAGCTCATCTTAATTCAACACGTGCCAGCGGCGCAGTAGGATGCGGACCTTAATAAAGTCTGCAGCCTACGGCTTTAGTTAACGGATGCTTGATGGGCTTTCCGGCAAGGAATTCGTCGAGGGCGTCTCGCAGATCGTGGCTCGTTGCAGTGCGGCGCTGTCCAATGGATGGATAAGTGTCGTCGATGCGACCCTTGTACAAGATTTGGCTGCCTTTGGCAACGACAACGGTCGGTGAGATGGTGACTCCGAGCTGCTTGGCCGTGCGGTGATGCTCGTCGACCCTGGTAGGAATGGTGTAGCCAAACGATTTATTGTGCAAGAAGACCTGCTGCGGAGTCGCGTCGGCGTCCTCGACAACCATCAAGAACTGGATGCCCTTGGCAGTGTAGGTGTGAATGAGCCGCTTGAGCTCGGGCGCGTATTGATTGGCGATCGGGCAGTCCTTTAGCACGAAGATTACGCAATCGCCCTTGTAGTTCTCAGGCGAGGGGACTTGGCCCGACATTCCTACTAGCATGAGGCTCATAAGCGCGGTTATTGCCATGCACTCATTATCGCATCGGCCGCTAAATGTAGCATCGCCCTCTGGGCGATGTTTCTGGCTACCTTCCACGCGGCGCCCGCAACTCCAAGCACCAACATCGCCCAGAGGGCTGATGCTACTTTAGGCGCCGACGCGAGGAACCGATGCAGTCTGGGTTCCGGGCTGTGCGAGGGTTTGGTCCGGCTCGTTGCCGATATATTTGCTGCCGAGGAACTGAGAGGTTGTCTTCTCGTTGCGAGGATCGGGCACGCCATAGATTCTTGAGTTGTCGTTCTTCTGGCGCTGGCCTTGCTCTTCAGGGGTTAGATCGCGATAGATCTGAGTTTCGCCCTCGTGTTCGCCGGGAGCGAGCGCTCCATAAGATGCCTTAGGATCGCGCCCCCCTGTAGCCATGGCGATTCCGCCGTAGCTGTAGGGATCGAGCGGAGCTTGCTTGAAATCTCTTGGGGGATTGGTCAATGTCGCGGCTTGAACCGACTCGATAGACTTGATTCTGTTGGGCTGTTCGCAACCCGCGACGACCCACGCGGAAAGGCCGGCGATAGCGACTTTGGCAAGCAGAGCAGTGCGTCCTTGCATCGACTTCTATTATGCGCGATGGGGAAGCGCGATCCGTGATCTCCGGTCCTGCTGATGGGCGTGACAGCGCCGGCGTCTGAGGCTTGGGACACCAGACTCAGGATGGCAGTAAGTCGGCACAAGGTCGCCCTTCCGAACCCATGATCGACTGGGCGCAGGGCAAGGGTCCATCCGGGCTTTGGGGAAGCGGCCAGGAGATCACGGTATGCGAGGCTAGGCCGACCATGGTGACGAAGAAGAGCACCCACAGGAGAAATAGCGCTCCCGCGCTCATCACCCTCGTCCGGATCAGGCTGTCGACCGTCATCTAATGGCTAGACGGGCTCAGTTCGACGAGGTGCAGTCTTTTGGCCTAGATGCAATTGATTGGAATTGGGATTAAGCGTTGTTTAGGTGGCGTTTATTGCCTTACTCTACTGCGCCCGTCTCTGCCTCTTCGCCTTCAGCGACTTCACCGTCCTCAAGTTCCTCGCCGTCATCGGCGCCGGCTACGATTCGAGATATCTGCTTGACTTGGTCTTTGGCGGCAAGGTTGATGAGCTTCACGCCTTGTGCCACGCGGCCGGTGGTCCGAATCTCTTTCACCTTGATGCGTATGCCCTTGCCGTTTTGGGTCATGACCAGAAGGCGGTCAATGTCTTCAACAACCTCTGCGCCGACAATCTTGCCCGTCTTTTCCGTGCAGTTCATGGTGAGGATGCCGGAACCGCCTCGGCCTTGGATGCGGTAGTCGGT
>JANYLD010000357.1 GCA_025363835.1 Armatimonadota bacterium | reverse complement strand
CCTTTGGAGAGGCTAGCAGTCCTGAATGATGATTCTTCGGAAGTAGGCCGACGACACGTTGCCGTCGTCTACCGTGCATGGCTGTCCGATTGGGATCAAGTTCGCCGGCTGCAAAAAGGAGATTCCTCCATAAAGGGCGTGGGGTGGATCGATCTATCGAAGGATGCAGTTGACATCGCGGAGTATGAATACTGGTCTCAATTGTGTTTGAGAAAATTTTATCCCTCGACGGTGGTAGCGAAGGCCAAGCTTGAGATTCTGAACAATTCGCGGCTGCTTTCGGATCGCATAATTGCCGTGTCTGGTCGAATAGGGTCAGGCAAGTCGGAGACTGCTAGCTATTTGAGCGAAAGGCTCAATGTTCCGCTGATTAGGACGGGGTCTCTGTTGGCTGGCCTGATGGGATCGCCAACGATTGGCGAAATCAGCCGCGCGGAATTTCAAGCGCGAGCCTTAGACTTTATTCAGCATGAAGGTAGCTCGGACAAATTATCGACCGCAATCATAGAGAAGGCGAGTTCAGTTGATGGTGGCCGCTGTATCGTTGACGGGATACGTAACTTGTCAACGTATGAACTTCTGAAGAAGAAGTCTCAAGGATCCATAGCTCTGCTATTTGTTCAGACGCCGCCGGACCTCGCATTCGAAATGTATCGCGCTCGAGAAGCATCCGGGACGCTGACATTTAGCTACAGGGATTTCTTAAAAATATATGATGCCCCTGTCGAGGCAGAAATTCCGAGCTTAGGCCGAAGTGCCAGCGCATACATTTATAATTCTTTCGGTCTTGAGGCGTTTAGGCGAACATTGGATAGCGTTGTCGATACCCTTCAAAGTAGGCATCAGTAAGTTGGAAAGAGCTCTGCTTGGTTTACAAGTCGGTATTCCAAAAACTTCCTTAGCGCGCGCATCGACTGAGAGATTTTTAGCTTCGACAACAAGCCAGACTTATCGGCTCCAACGATCTCAGCATAAGTTTGGCCGCCGCCCTCATCAGGGCAAAAGACCGTATCCCAGTAAAAAGTTCTATCTCCGCGCGGGGTGCTGCAAAGACTTCCTTTTGTTTCCCCAGCAAAGGTTTGGACATTCATGCCATCGCAATATCCCACGACCGCTCGAGCGATCGCCTTTGAGCTCAGGCCAGGCGTTTCAACAAGACTCATGATCGCACGCCCGCAGAAACGGAAACCTTAGAGCCATCATGCAGTCCCTTCGCGGGCTTCACGACCACCAAATCCCCTGCCATCAGCCCGGAAACAACCTGCACGCTGCCGCCCTTTTTGGAGCCTAATTGAACCGGACGTTGATGGACAAGGTTTCCTTCAACCACAAACACATCTGCTACTGTGTCCACTTGTCCGAACGTAGCATCGACCGGAACAGATACAACCTTGTGGTTTGTCGAGGTCACCACGTCTCCATTTGCGACTGAGCCCGCGGTGAGGCCGGAAGCATTCGGTAAGGAGATCAAAATTCGCGGTGTCCGACTTTCGTTGCTTGGCGCAAGAATGTTGTCAACGATGCCGTAAAATGTGCGTCCCGGATCTGAATGGAGCGTGATCCGCACTGCCATTCCCGCATGGATCTGATTCACGTCTTGGTCCAAAGCGGTCGCTTCCATGCGCAAACCACCTTTGGAGACAACTTCCGCAACCGTCTGGCCCGACTTAACGACCTGGCCTTTCCCGACCTTTATCGACGCAACTACGCCTTCCATCGGGGTCCGAATTTGGGTTCGCTGCAAATCTTCCTGGGCCAACTGAACCTTCGCTCCTTCATCGCTCGCCTTTCCGCCCGCCTGCAACTGCTTCAACTTCCCTGAAGACCGGTCAAAGTCCGCCTGCGCCACCGCAACAGCCTGCCGCGCGTCGTCCAAGGAAGCCAAATTGGCCTTAGCCGCACGCAATCCTTCTTTCGCGGCGGAAACTTGTGCGGCCACGGCTGCCATCTCTTCCTTGGGGGTTCCCTCTTTCAGCAGCTTCGCGAGCAACTGCTTCGAGCGGAGCTGCGCCTGCGCCTGCTGGACCGCTTGCACCGCGTGGTCGTAATTCAACTGTTCTTGATCGACTTCGTTAAGTGAGATTCCGCCCTCAGCATACAAATCGGCTTTGCGTTTTAAAGTGCGCTTCTCGAAATCCACCGTCGATTGATCGCCCTGCACCAACAGTTGAACCCCCGCCACATCCGCGTCCGCACTCTCGATCTCTTCGGGTCTGGCGCCACGCTTGAGCCGGTCGTAATTCGCCTGGGCCTCACCGAGCTTCGCGGTCGCCAAAGTTACGTCACTGCTAAGCCGGTCTTGGGTTGTTGCGAAGTTCAGCTTCGCCTGATTGAGCTTCGCGCCGGCGATCCGTGTGTCCGAGTCTGCCGCTTGAAAAGCCGTTTCATAACCGCCCCTTGCTGCGTCCAGCCGCGCTTGCGCGTCGTCCGAGGTCAACTGAATGAGGACCTGGCCCGCCTTTACATGGTCACCCTCCTTAACGAGGAGCGAAACCACCCGGCCGTCCAACTCTGAGCCGAGGCTGGCGTGGCTCTGTGAGGTAATGGCTCCAAGCACAGGAATGGTTATCGGGGTGTCGGTTTGAGATACTGTAATCGCCTGAACAGGCACGGGCACGTCGGATGCCGAAAGAGCTTTCGCTGAGCCTGGGCCGGAACATCCGGCCGCGGCGACAGCAATCAAAGGCAAAGCCAGCAACGAAACCTTCATCCTGCCTCCACAACGGCATGCGTCGCCTCAAAAAGGGGAATTTCCACATTCGCCTTCTCTCTCGTATCCGCCAGCCAGGCGGCAAACATCCTGTTCTCGACTTCGATGCGTGTCTCCTCGTCCAGGAGGGCGGGTTGCAAATCGATTACCCGGAGGACATGGAACTCCTTTCCGACCCTGAACGGCCCTTGAAAAGTCCCCGCTGTGGCTCCAAACACCGCGGAAGAGGCGATCGATCCGAGATTCTTTCGCGTCACTCGCCCTACATAGCCGCCATGATCTTTTGTCCGCCCGTCGGTGCTGTATTGCCTCGCCATATCCTCAAACACGGCGCCCTCTTCGCGCAGTTGAAGCAGAATCTCACTTCCCAGGCCCTCCGAAGAGACGATGATACGCCCGATTGTGGCGCAGTCGAATTCAAGCTTGTGCTCAGCAAAGTAAGAGGGCACTTTCGCCCCAAAACGAGCCTTCTTGAACTTGGCCAAAAGAACGTCCTCTTGTAACACGTCTTGCCAGTCGTGTACCGTCAATCCGCGCTCGTTGAGCCACCGGATCGCATCCTCGGCTTTGACCAGTCCATTTTTTTCACGAAACTCGTTTGCCGCCTGTTGCGCTTCAGCCTTCGTCACTTCGATCCCCAACTGGCGGGCCGCATCGCGCACTAAAGCCGCCGTGATCGAGTCCTCCACAAACTGCGTCTGATTGCGCGCCCGAGCCCTCGTAACCAGTTCGCGGAGCGAAAGGACTTCGCCATTCACTTTTGCCGCGGTGGCATCCAACGGATGCATCAGAATTCACCTCTCGGTCGCCCCAACATCGCCAGTCGCCCTTTGGTCTCGAGGCTGGCATGGCGGAACGGATCAAGGAACAGCCCCATCACGGTCCGCCGATCCGTCACGATTCGCGCTTCCAAAGCCAGGCCAGGCCGGAGGCTTACTCCCGAAGCCAACGTCGTCTTGTCCGGAACTACAACTGCTCGATAGAAGCTCTCGCCGGAAGGGGAGGCGATAGCGTCGGGTGAAACTGTTAGGACCCTCCCGTCAAAGACCCCGTATTGCTGATAGGGAAAAGCATCCACCAAGATGCGCACCGGCAAGCCAGGATGAACTTTGGCTATGTGCTCATTCGGGATCATCACCTCTGCCACCAGTCTCGCACCCGCGGGAGCGATGCTCGCCACCACGTCACCTTCCCGCACCACTGCGCCCGCTCCGTGGACGGTTAGGGAAGTAATCGTCCCCCCGACTGGCGCCGTTAAGCGAGCTCGTTGAATGGCAAGATCCGCCCCATCGAGGACGTTTTTCAAGCCAGTCACTTTCGATTCAGCGTCCACAATCGCGTTCACATCGGCCCCCGAGTCCCGCAGGGAAATCAAATTCACTTGAGCCTCTTCGTATTCCAGACGGGCTTGCTTTTCCTTTGCCTGAAGAACGGCGTCGTCTATTTGAACCAACAGTTGGCCCTTTGACACGACATCGCCTTCGTGAACGCTCACCGAGCTTACGGTTCCCGCCTCGAGAGCCTGGAGCGGCCGCACCTCGCCCTCCGGGACAATGGAGCCCCTCGCGATCGAGACGTCGTCCATCGGTGCAAAAAACGACCACAAAAGCGCGCAAAAGATAAAGCCGCCTACCGCGTACAAAAGACCGCGAGAAACCCACCAGGGAAGCGAGCTAATGAGGTCATTCGCGTCGGCCGTGACCTCCGAGCCAGGCATAACTTGACGTCGGGCAACCGTCGCCAAGTCAACGCTTTCTGTGCCACCAACAGGGGCAGTTTCGTGATTCTCAGCCGCTCTCATTTTCCTTCTTATCCGGTCGCGGCCAATCTCCGGACAGGCGAACCTTCACTGCATTGCAAGCACGAGAAGCATCTCTCCATGGAGTGAGCAAGCTTCGCGGGGCCCAGCGTTTTTCGTTAACCTGCAAGCCTATACGGATTCTACAACGATTGCCTCGATCTTGCAGGCGATCTTCCTAACAGGTTTCGAGTCAAGAGGTCCTGCCGCGAGAACCTTGCCGGGATCAACCGGTCCTAGAAGTACGGGCTTATTGTCCATGGAACAGATATTTGTTGACCGAATCGATGCTGGGGGCAAGCTCACACACCCCTTATCGCACCTAGCCAATCACAACCCTGTGATCCTCGGTATGGCTCGAGGAGGGATGATCCTTGCTGCGGAGATCGCGAATAGGCTTGACTTGCAATTGGACGTTCTTGTGGTTCGTAAAGTCGGAGCTCCATCCAATCCTGAATACGGCGTTGGGGCGGTCGCGCCGATGGATGTTACTGTCTGCGATGAAGAGGTCCTGCGCTCTCTCCGTCTTTCGGATGAAGACATGCGCCCGATCTTCAATCGGGAGCTGGCAGAGGTTGAAAGAAGGCTCAAAACCTACCGAGTGGGTATGCCGGCGCTCGATCTCGCCAATCGCACCGTGATCCTGGTCGACGATGGACTTGCCACCGGAATCACCGCCATTGCCGCCGCCCGCTACGCGAAAAAGCTGGGAGCGGCCTACCTCGTTTACGCGGCCCCCGTTTGCTCCAAAGAAGGCTCTGCCAGCATCGCCGCGGAAGTCGAGGAAGTGGTCTGCCTGCAAACTCCGGAGTCCTTCTTCGCTGTCGGCGCCTGGTACCGCAACTTCGATCAAGTAGAGGACCAGGAGATCATCGAGATCATGGAGGTAGCAAGAAAGAAAGAATATTTATCCTAAGGCTTTGCCATGCGGCAATCCGAATTCTTCGGCCCCTTACCATTTACCATTTACCGTTACCGACACACCCAACGGCGTTCTGGGATTTACGCAAATGCACCAACGCGACGTCGACATCAACGTCAACGGCAACATCCTGCGGGCTGACCTAAGGGTCCCCACAAAGACCTATGCCCTCGTCCTTTTCGCCCACGGAAGCGGTAGTGGTCGCCTAAGTCCGCGCAACCGTTTTGTCGCTGAGCGCCTGAACGAGGCTAACGTAGCCACTTTGCTGCTTGACCTTCTTACCGCCGAAGAAGAACACATCGAACTTCACACTCGCCACCTCCGATTCGATATTGGCCTCCTCACAGACCGCCTGAGCGGCGCAACCGACTGGCTAAAGCTTGAAGCAGACCTGCGCGGCTACCCAGTTGGCTACTTCGGCGCCAGCACCGGCGCTGCAGCCGCGCTCGCGTCTTCAGTAAGGCATCCCAGCGTGGTTCAAGCAGTGGTCTCACGAGGCGGGCGTCCCGACCTTGCCGCCGATACACTCGCTCGAGTCACCGCTCCAACTCTCCTCATCGTAGGGGGCCTAGATAGCGAGGTCATCGACTTCAACAATAAAGCAATGAGCAAAATGCGGTGCGAAACCCGCCTGGAGATCATTCCAGGCGCCACTCACCTCTTCGAGGAGGCGGGAAAGTTGGAAGAAGTCTCCCAACTCGCAGCCGATTGGTTCACGAGATATCTCTGCAAGGGGTTGGCCTAGTTTCCCGCCCCATCCCCCGGTGCTGATGTATGTGCGGACAGATGGCTGCGACGAGTGCCGTAGTTCTCAGGTCCCAAGAGGAATTCCGCGCTCCGCGTTACGCGCTAGAAGCGGCCTCCGCCTTCCTCGCGGCCACTCGATCCAAGAACTCTTCCTTAGAATTGACGTGGGGAAACGGCTCATCCGGAACAGGAACACTTAATGCCGCACACAACGGCTCCCAGCCGTCGCCCGCTTGCCACTCCAATAACCGATCCTTTGGACCCAGGCGTCGAACTTGCTCGTTATGCCGATTGAACGCCGCGATGCAAGCTTCCTTGTCCTCAAGGTTAGCCGTGAACCGGCTGGCCATCATCGCGTCGATCATGTCGTGCCAGTCCTTATGCTCCTCACTAATTTCGCCGATCGACTTAAAGATCGTGTCATGCGCACTGTTCCACCACTTCTCGGGATCTCGGCTGGAAAGAATGATAAGCGAATCCGGGTAGTGCTCGCTGACTTCCTGCCAGAACGAGCCGACCGGCCAGTCCACTGCAGCCACGTACCCATCAAAAATCTTGTCCCAGTCCACCGGCTTTCCAAGCGCCGCGTCATGCCAGAGCGGCACGTGGTCGAGGTGTTGAAACACCTCGTACATGTGGTAGCAGGGCTCCCCGAGCAACATCTCCAAGGCGTTCTTCAAAGACATCGTCCCCGTTCGCCCCAAACCGGCGCCAACTATTTTTAAAGCCATATAGCGGATGATACCGATGGTGTTGTCAGGAGGACAATTCTGTTCTTTAGAGTCCTATCCGCCCTCACCGGAGCGAGTGCCTAGCGGCAAGTCCCAGAGTAACCTGCCCGTATCCGGATCCACTGCGACGACCTTCAGTGAATGCTTATCCGCGCTCGGTTGGTCCGCTTCGGACAGGTAGACGGTGTAATTGTTTGTCTTGGTCTCGGGACCAACGATGTGGCTATTCGGCTCGGCGAGGTCAGGTTTCATCTCGCCCAATAGGTTTTTGCTCAAGACGCTGGGCTGCGCTCCAAGAAACGGCTTTCCGATTTGTCCGGTTTGGGTATCAATTTGAACCGCGCCCACCTCTCGCTTGTGGTCGCATCGCGTGCCGGGATCCCATGATCGAGCGCGCCACCTCACGAGCATCGTGTGATTGTCAAAGGACTCCGTGCTCACGTCGAACCGGTACCCGTTGGGTTCGTCATAGCCGAAGGCCGGCTTCGCCCAAGGCGGAAGTGAGACGAAGTCCGAGATGAATCGAACGCTTCCATCGCCGAGCTTAAGGCCAACAATATCGAACGCGTTAGGTTGGGTCTTATCGGGAACAGCCGCAAGAACTTCATCACCGAGGATATCGAGGGGCCATAATGCGGCGCCCGAAGTCCATACCCTGGCCCCCGTTCCAAGTCGAACGGCCTGGATGCCACCCGTAGGAACTGTAAACACCCCGACAGACCGGTCTGCTGTTGCCACGGCCCCTGGGAAAAGTTGGGTTGGATCGGAGATCGGATTGCCCTGGGCTAAAGCCACAGCGGCTACTGCAAAGGCTAACATTTCAATTCACCTAAGGCCTTTGACCATGCAGTGCATAAAGAACGGGCGGCCCGACTTGTCGGCACTTCGCCCTACGAATCCGGGAAACGGAGGTCAGGAGGCTGAGGTGTTAAGCTTTTGCCTAAAATAGTCGATGGACTTTCGCAGCCCTTCCTCCGTGCTCGTCGTCGGATGCCAATCAAGTAGGCGGTTCGCGCGCGTCAAATCCGGCTTCCTCTGCTTCGGATCGTCGATCGCCGCGTCCAGATGCTGAATTTCGGATTTAGAGCCGGTGATCTGGATCACCAGCTTTGCGAACTGCAGCACCGTCCGCTCTTCCGTGGTCCCAATGTTCACCGGCTCAAAGAATTGAGTGTTTGCCAGTCTCCATACGGCTTCTAAAATGTCATCGTAATAGCCAAAAGACCGGGTGTGGCTACCGTCACCGTAGACCGTCAATGGCTCTCCCAAGATTGCCTGCTTGATGAAGTTAGGGACTACTCGGCCGTCGTCCAGCCTCATTCGAGGGCCGTAGGTGTTGAAGAACCGGACGATGCGGGTATCTAGCCCGTGGAAGTTGTGATAGGCCATTGTCATCGCCTCCGCATACCGCTTCGCCTCGTCGTAAACCCCCCGAGGTCCAATAGGGTTCACATTGCCCCAATAGGTTTCCGACTGGGGACTAACGAGAGGATCGCCGTAAACCTCGCTTGTCGAGGCGAGCATGAACTTAGACCCCTTAGCCTTAGCCAGGCCAAGCGCCTTATGGGTGCCGAGGGCGCCCACCTTTAGAACCGGGATAGGGAAGCGAACAAAGTCGACCGGTGAAGCAGGCGACGCGAAATGAAAGATGAAGTCCACTGGACCTTCGATAAAGAGGAACTCGGTGACGTCCTGCTTAATGAACTTCACCCGGTTGTCACCAGCGTGTTGGGCAATGTTTTCGGTCGAGCCTGTAATGAGGTTGTCGATAATGACCACCTCCCAGCCTTCCTTCACTAAGCGGTCGACGAGATGGGAGCCGAGAAAGCCCGCTCCGCCGGTAACGACAGCTCTCATGGACGCTCCAAGGGAGGGTGTTGGGTGTTGGGTGTTCGGTGTTGTGGGGAAGGGCTCTGGGCTCTAGGCTCTAGGCTCTCGGTCCAGCCCAACGCCCAACACCCAATACCCAACGCCTTCGCCTCAAACATACGTCGTCATCCGCCGGATGATCTTGGAGTTGATTGGCCGCCTGAGGTTGCCGAACAGGAAGTCGGGCCAACCGACCATGGAATCTAAATCGTAGTCGTCGGGCGCGTTGATCAAGACCAAAGGCACCTTCCGTGCGGTGGGGTGAGACATCTTTGCCTTGGCGAAATCCTCATAGCCCTGGATCTTGTGAGGTTCGACGAGGGTGCTGAGCAGGTCGACAAACATAAGGTCGACGCCATCCGCCTGATCCAACGCCTCCTGCCAGTCTGAGAAGTACAAAGCCTCATCCGCAGGATGAAAAGCCTCTTTGCACGCGCCCACGAGGAAGGAGTCCGAGGTTACGACGATGAAACGCACGAGGCCATTGTAGATTGCTTTTTTGTGTAAATCGTAAATCGTAAATCGTAAATCGCCGGAATTTGGTGGTGATCAGTAAACGGTGATCGGTAATCAGGCGTCTACACTGATCACCGATCACCTTCCCACGCAGCCCACGACCCACATCTACCAACCAGCGCGGTAAAATGAACCCCTCTTGGCAGACAAGCCTTCACCTAAGCCCATGTCCAAGCCGGCCTGGTACAAGAACACGTACTTCTGGATCGCGCTCATTCTCTTCATCGTTGGCATCGCCGGACTCATCGGTGGCGACCATGCGATTCGTGATCCTGGGCAAAGGAAAGAGGGCGGCCTAGCCTTTATATATTTTGGAGCGGCGGCCGTTATGTTGGTCAACGGCTACATCAGCCATGGCCAAACCGTTCAGCTCTACAACGAAACCGAGGGAGAAACCGAAAGTAAATGATCACTTGCAAATGCGGAAAATCAATGGAGCGACTCCCAACCTGGCTCGCTACAGTCAATGTGGAGTTCATCTGCAACAACTGTCCCAACCGCCAGACTAAGAACATAGCCTTCATCAGCCTCGAGCCGAATCTGCCTTCCGCAGCCAAGGTTGAGGGCGATCTCGATATAGAAGAGGTTGCGGACGAAGAGGCGGAGGAAGCCTAAGCGGCCCGGCGGCGTGAGCTCACAAAAAGAATCTCAGCAGGAGTGAGATGAAGTCCCAATTCCTCCGCGCAGGCCAATCTCAACGTGCCAGATGACCAGGAGGAGTCGTCGTGCACCGTTACATGTGCCAACAGTCGGCCATCGCTTATCCACACTGACGCATCCAGAATGTCTGGTTGCATCAGAAGGAATGATTCAGTTGCTCTGGGGTCGCACCCATTGAGCACCCGGCAAGCGGCCATGTCTCAATTGTCGGCAAGCCAAGGCAACGGCTTTAGCCTCGCAAAAAGCACATTTCACGTATTAGCATTGCTCGTTTATGCGCCTTGATCCGTGATCTCGAGGCTCTCGCTCCTGGATAAGGTTGGGACCACCCAGGCGTGGCCTTCAAAGTCCTCCATAAGCCTCTCGCAAGCCACCTCTGCTAAGGGTTCGGATTCAAACCGGCCGAAAACGGCAGAGCCCGATCCGCTTAGCCCGGCGTCGCGTGCACCAAGCTTGCAGACTCTATCGATGAGGTCAATACACTCGGGCGGGGCTACCTTCTCGAAGTCGTTGTAGAGATCGGCTTCTTTGTCCGGAAACTCCCGCCATTCGTAGCTCAACTCGTCCAGTTTCGCGTACATCTCGGCAGTTGAACATCCTACATCCGGCTTTGCCACCAACAGCCACTCTCGCGGCTCGTCCGCCATCGGCGTCAATCGCTGGCCATAGCCTCTCCCGAGGGCGCGGCCGCCGGTCAAGAAGAAAGGCACGTCCGCACCAACCGCAAGCGCGACGCTCTTCAATTCCGCGTCGCTCCCAACTCCTGTTAGCTTCTGAATGCCGCGCAACAATCCGGCCGCGTCAGAACTCCCCCCGCCGAGGCCGCTTTGCATCGGAATGTGCTTCACCAACTCAATCTTCAGTGACGGCACGGTTGCGATTTCGGAAACCAGGCGGAGCGCCTTCGAGACGCTGTTCTGCTCTGGTAGCCAGTGCCAGTTGCAATCTAGCGATGTTTCGCCGTCTGTTGGTGTGAGATACAGATCGTCGCAGAGCCCGATCGCCTGAAAGATCGTGTGGAGGGGATGGTAGCCAGACTCGTCCTTTGCCCCGACCGAAAGGAACAGGTTCACCTTTGCTGGGCACCGGACGTGCAAGCGCATCCTCGCAAGGTACCCGGATGGTTCGATGCCGATTTGCGGTTCGATGGGCAGGAATGTTCTTGCCTTCTCCCGGATCGTCCCTTAGAATGTACGGGTGCCCGTCTTCCACCCAGCATTTCCAATGAAGCTTTCCATGAGCAAGCCATTTGCCCTCCGCCAAATAGGCTGCTCCGTTCTGCTCCTCGCAATAAGTCTAATCATGTTGATTGGCATGCTTTCAGACCTTTCTGCGGTTCAGACTCCCAAAGAGTGGTTTCTGCTTGTTTGCGCATTCCTTGCCTTACCCCTCTTCGGCACTCTTATCGTGCTATCCGTCAGAAAAGTGGGCGACTCGAGGCCCTTCATAGAAGTTGACGATAAAGGGATATCCACCACTTACCGAGGCTATGGCATCTTTAAATGGAGTGATATTTTGAGCGTTGGGATGGTCGAGATCCAGGCCTCCCTTACTTCAAAGGTCCAATTTTTAGTGATCGTGCCGAAGAATCCAGGTCAGCTGATCTCTCGCCTAGACGCGAAGACACAAAAAGGGGCGAATAATGCGATGAAGCAGTGGGGTGGACTTGGTATTCCTCTGATGGGGCTTGGCTTCAAAGCTCACGAAATCGCGGGTTCTATCAGCGAGTACAGCAGTCAAATGGTTCTCGCGAACGCCGCACCTCCGCCCGTCCTTCATTAACTCGCTTGCCGTCTGAGGTTCCACGATCCGAGTTCCCAGCTATTCTCTAACCGCCGTGCGCTTGTACAAGCTCTATATCTTTGATCTCGACGGCACGCTCTATCGTGGGCAGGAGGCCGTGCCGCACGCAGTGGAGACTGTTCGGGAATTGCGCCAGCAGGGAGCGCAGATTCGTTATCTGACTAACAATTCCGGCCAAACACGTCAGGCTTACATCGATAAACTCGTTGGCATGGGGTTCGAGGCAAACCCGAAGGATATCTACTCCTCAGCTATCGCAAGCGCCAAATACTGCGATGAGATGGGTTTCGACGAGATCTTTGCGGTAGGAGAACCAGGGCTCATTGCAACGTTGCACCAGGCTGGACTCCGGGTGATCAACGCCAATGACATGGGCGAAGCCACTTCCACGGCCTCGGCGGTCGCCAAGGCGCTTGTTGTCGGCATCCACCGGCATTTCACTTACGACATCATGCTTGCCGGCATGCAGCAGGTGTTGCAAGGCGCCCGGTTCATCGCCACCAACGCCGACGCGACGTACCCTCTCGAACAGAACCGCCTCGTCCCTGGAGCCGGCGCGATAGTCGCCTCACTCCGCACTTGCACCGGCATTGAGCCCTACGTGGTGGGCAAGCCGAACCCCTACATAACCGAGCTTGTTCTCAAAGACGCGGGCGTTGCCGCCTCGGACGCTTTGGTTGTAGGCGACCGCCAGGAGACGGATATCGAGAGCGGGATTAGGGCTGGCGTTGACACGCACTTGGTTTTGACCGGTGTGACGAAGAAAGCGCCGGAAGGGCAGTCGGCTAGCGAGGATTTGAGAGCGTTGCTCGGCGAATCGATCCACCCGCCCCTCCACGGGGCGGATGGTATAAGGCTTTGAAAATGCAAAACCATCCGCCCCGTGGAGGGACGGGTGGATCAACATGGAGCGACGATTTACGACTTACGATTTACGATTTACGAGCCATCCTCCCAAGAAAGAAGTAAAATAGCTCCTCCCCAGGGACCGAGAGCCCGGGGGCACCACGAACATGGCAGAAGAAAACACTAGGCCGCAGGGCAATGAGACCAATGGAGAGCATTCGCGCCAAGGCTCCTCCACCCCGCG